>JANLTQ010000432.1:0-5769 GCA_031363005.1 Acidimicrobiia bacterium
GATACAGACAACGTCGTTTCAACGCGTCGTGGAGGTCGCGGGTGCGATTCGACGTGAGGATCACGACCGGCGGGGTCTGCGCACGGATCTCACCGAGCTCCGGGATCGTGACGGTGTAGTCCGACAGCAGCTCGAGCAAGAAGGCTTCGAACTCGTCGTCGGCACGGTCGATCTCGTCGACGAGAAGGATCGGCGGTACTGCGGCCGCATGGTCGATGGCGCGGAGCAGGGGCCGCCGCACGAGAAAGCGTTCGGTGTACAGCTCGTCTTCGACGATCGGTGCGCCCGATGCTTCGGCGGCGCGCAGGTGCAGCAACTGTCGCGAGTAGTCCCATTCGTAGAGCGCCTGGCTGGCGTCGATTCCTTCGTAGCACTGCAATCGCAGCAGCTCACCGCCGGTCCAGCGAGCGAGGACCTTGGCCACCTCGGTCTTGCCGACCCCGGCTTCGCCTTCGAGCAACAGGGGTCGTTGCAGGCTCAGGGCCAGGAAGATCGCAGTGGCCAGACCGTCGTCGGCGAAGTAGTCGTGGGCGACGAGCGCGGCGCGAACCTCATCGACGGACTCGACCATCGACCCACGTTACAAGCCGACCGCCGCGCCTTCGGCCCGAGGATCGGTGGCGATCGCGTACCCGTGCGCGCCGACGCGAATCGCGTGCGCATGGCCCATGCCCGTATCCAGCGCCGCCACGTCCACGATGTCGTGGCCCCGTGCCGCAAGGTCGCGGTGCACGCCGGCGTCGAACGGCGCCTCCATGCGCAGCCGCCAATCCGACGGCTCGACCCGCCACCGTGGCGCGTCGAGCGTCGCTTGCAGGTCCGCGCCGTCGTCCACGATCTTGGTGAGCAGTTGGGCGTGGATCTGTGCTTGCGCGTCGCCGCCCATGGAGCCGAAGACCACCTCGGGTCGACCGTCGCGCAACACCATTCCCGGAATGAGCGTGTGCATCGGCAACTTGCTCGGGGCGTACGCGTTCACCGACGCCGGGTCGAGCGAGAACGACGACCCCCGGTTGTTGAGGTTGATCCCCCACTCGGCCACGTGCATCCCGGATCCGAACGAGAGAAAGTTCGACTGAATGAGACTCACGAGGAGCCCGTCGCCGTCGGCGGAGCACAGGTACGCCGTGCCGCCACGCTGCGGATGGCCGGGCTCGGGTAACTGCGCACGGGTCGGGTCGATCGCGTCACGACGGGCGGCGATCCAGTCGGGGGCAAGGAGCGCCTCGGGCGCTACCGGCATCGCCACCGGGTCCGAGACGTGGTCGTCCCGATCGCGCAGGCCGATCTTCACGGCCTCGATGATGAGGTGTTCGCGATCCGCCGGCGCCATCGACGCGAGGTCGAAGCCGTCGAGGATGCGCATGATCTCGAGGACGATCACACCTTGGGTCGGCGGCGGCAGCTCCGCGATCTCGACGTCGCGGTAGCTCGCTCGCATGGGCGCGTCCCACCGTCCGGTGTGCGCCGCGAGGTCGTCCGTGGTCATGAGCCCGCCGTAGCGCGCGAGTGTGTCCACGACGTCTCGCGCCACCGGGCCGCGGTAGTACGCGTCCGGTCCGTCCGCCGCGAGCAACTCGATCAGGCGCGCCAACGGCTCCTGGCACAACACGTCGCCGACGCGCACACCGGCGTACACGGCCTGCCACTCCGCGAAATCTCGATACAGACCGGTGAATCCCTGCGCCGCCAACGCCGGCATCGGCGTGATCGTGAACCCGTCCCGGGCATACCGGATGGCGTCGGCCGCCAGTTCGCCGAAGCTCATCGTGCCCCATCGTTCGAGCAGTTCGAACCAGCCGGCGATGGCGCCCGGCACCGTTACCGAATGCGGACCGACCAACAACGGCGTCCCCGCCAGCGCGTCGCGCACACCGTCCAGCGTGGCCGCTGCGGGCGACCGGCCCGAACCCAAGTACCCGTGCAGCTCACCGTCCCAGACGATGGCGAAGATGTCGCCGCCGTACCCGCAGAAGTACGGAGCCACCACACCGAGTGCGAGGTTCGCGCCGACGATCGCGTCGATGGCGTTTCCGCCGCGAGCCAAGACTGCGGCACCGGCCGCCGACGCCAGGTAATGGGGCGTCGCCAGTGCGGCCTTCGGATAGGTCGCGGCGTGGCCGGCGATCACGCGTCGTCGACGACGACCGAATCGCCGGAGCCCGCGGTCAGGTCCAACTCGACCGCGCCGAGCTGGGCAAGCGTGGCGTCGTCGCCCACCGCGATGCCACCCTTCACGGGGTCTTCGATCAACCGCTTGACGAACTTGATGCCGTAGCCGGCATACAGGCCGTCCTCCACGCGCTCGTCGAAGCTCCACCGCACCGACGCAATGCGTTGGCGCTCCATCCGGCCGGTGTTCGGGTCCCCGACCAGCTCGGTACGCGCCCGGCCGATCGCACCGAAGATGCCGATCGTTCCGTACTCATAGAGGTGGTGGTACGCAGGGTCGAGCCCGAGCGAGCCGAGATCGGTGAGGAACAGCGACGCGTACAACGGATCGTTGTCGATGAAGGCCCGCGGGAACATCCCGAACGCCTCGAGCCCTCGGTACGCCGCGAACACGACCCGTCGCGCAAGTCCGGGCAGCATCAACACCAGCCCGAGTTCACTGTCCACCGAACTCTTCTCGCCGCTGAACTTCGCGCTGTGGAGCTGCGCCCGCATCTCGGTGACCATGCGCAGGTACGACTCGTCCGGCGCGAACTCGCGCTTCACCACCATCAACGGAGCTCCGCGCTTCATGCGTTGCTTCGCCGAGTACGAGATCCAGATGCCCTTGCGCTGGTACAGCCGACCACCGGCGACGAACCGATTGAGTGCCGGGTGCTCCGCGAGTCCCTGACGCGCGGCCCAGAGCATCACCTGAAACAGCGTGGTCCTGGTCTCGGGATGTGCTTCGTTGAAGGCTCGCACGAAGCGCTCGGCGTTGCGGACGTCGATCCGTTGATCGAAGTACACCGTCGACTCACTGCGCTTGCGCATGACGTAGGGCATGACGCGACGCAGATCGGTCCCGTCTTTCACCAGATCGCCGTCGGCTCGGCGCCACCAGAACACGCTGGAACGCTAGCCGTGCCGACGGCGCGCCGGTTCAGCCCATGGTCTTGGCGCCGTCCAATGATTCGCGAATGATGTCGGCATGACCGGCATGTTGCGCGGTTTCCGCGATGAGGTGGAGCACCACCCGACGTGCGGACCACCGACCACCGGGCTCGAACCACGGCGCGACCGGCAACGGTTGGGCGGTGTCGAGATCGAGGGTGGGAATCAGCTCATCGGTGCGCTGCGCGACCTCGGCGTACCGCTCGAGCAACACCGCGAGTGTCTCCTCCGACTCCAACTGCCAGCCGGCCTGGTACTTCTCGACGTTGTCTGAGAAGTCACCGATTGCCCGGGGACCGTCGAGGATGAAGCTGATCCAGCTCCGCTCTCCGTCCGTGACGTGCTTGATGATCACCGCCAGCGTCAAGGCGCTGGCCGTCGTGCGCTGCGACGCCTGGTCGTCGGTGAGGTCACGGACCGTCTCGAGCAGGAACGCTCGATGGGCCTTGATGGTCTGGAGCAGATCCGCCGCCTCGGTCGAGGTCGTCCGGGCGCTGGTGCTGGTGCTCATGTCGATTCGCTTTCGGTTGGCGGGTGATTGTCTGCTTGGTGACTTCACCGTACGGACCAATGCGGTCAGTTTCTGTCCGGAATCCGAAATAATCTGGCGACGTGGCCACTACGAGTTCCCGAACGCTCCGTCTGCTCTCGCTGCTCCAGAACCACCGGCACTGGTCCGGCGACGACCTCGCGCGCCGCCTCGAAGTGTCGGTCCGGACCGTCCGGCGCGACGTCGAGCGGTTGCGTGACCTCGGGTATCCCGTGGAGGCCGCGCCCGGAGTGGACGGCGGATACCAACTCGCGGCGGGTGCGGTTATGCCCCCGCTCGTCCTCGACGACGACGAAGCCGTGGCGATCGTCGTCGGACTACAAGCCGGCGCGCAGGCCGGCATCGAAGGGATCGCCGAGTCGTCGGTCCGGGCGTTGGCCAAGGTCGCCCACGTGATGCCGACCCGTCTCCGCCGTCGCGTCGACGCGCTCCGGACCATGACCGTTCCCGCCGCGTGGAGCGACGCGGCCGCGCCCGTCGACCCCGAACGGTTGACGACGATTGCCCAGGCGTGTCGTGACTCCGAACGGCTGGAGATCTCCTACACCGACAAGGCCGGACGCCACTCAACCCGCGAGATCGAGCCCCATCGACTCGTGCTGCTCGGCCGCCGTTGGTACTTGGCGGCGTATGACCTGAGCCGGCACGACTGGCGCAGCTTTCGTGTGGATCGGATTCAGACGGCCACCACCGCCGGCACCTTCCGTACCCAGCGGAAACTGCCGGCCAAGGACGCGCTCGCGTTCGTCCGGTCCGGCATCGAAGAGAGTTTCCCCGGTTTCACTATCGAGGTGATCGTCGAGGCGGATGTAGCCACGGTGCGCGCCGCAGTCGGTCGATGGGCCACCGTGGAGGCACGTGACGACGAGCACACCGTCTTGCGGATGACGTCGGACTCCTTGGACTGGCCCGCCCTCGCGCTCGGTTCTCTTGGCGCCGACTTCACGGTGGTCTCACCACCCGAGTTGGTTCCCCATCTGCACGCGTGGGCTGCGCGCTTCGGACGCGTGGTGCTCGCGACCGAGGACGAGCAACGCACCCCCTAACCTGCGCCGCATGCGCATCTTGATCGTGGGTTCTGGTGGAGTCGGTTCAGCCATGGCGGCCATCGCCCACCGCCGAGATTTCTTCGAACACGTGACCCTCGCGGACCTCGATGCCGGACGCGCCGAGCGCGCCATCGCCGGTCTGAACGACCCGCGGTTCGCGGCCGCAGCCGTCGACGCATCGAGCGCGGAGTCAGTCGCGGCGCTGGCGAAGGAAATGCGCGCCGACGTCATCGTCAATGCGTGCGACCCGCGCCTCAATCCCCCGATCTTCGACGGCGCCTTCGCGGCCGGAACGACCTACCTCGACATGGCGATGCACCTCTCGAAGCCTCATCCCGAGCGGCCCTACGAACAGACCGGCGTGATGCTCGGCGACGGCCAGTTTGCGGTGGCCGATCAATGGGAGGCGGTCGGTCGTCTGGCGCTCGTGGGCATCGGCATCGAGCCGGGACTGTCGGATGTCTTTGCGCGCTACGCCGCCGACCACTTGTTCTCGGAGGTGAACGAGGTCGGAGTGCGCGACGGCGCGAACCTCGTCATTGACGGTTACGACTTCGCACCGACCTTTTCGATCTGGACCACGATCGAAGAGTGCCTGAACCCGCCGGTGATCTGGGAACGCGATCGCGGCTGGTACACCACCCTGCCCTTCTCCGAGCCCGAGACGTTCCACTTCCCGGACGGCATCGGGCCGGTCGAGTGCGTCAACGTCGAACACGAAGAGGTGCTGCTGATCCCGCGCTGGGTGGACTGCAACCGCGTCACCTTCAAGTACGGCCTCGGCGACGAGTTCATCGCGGTGCTCGAAGCACTGCACAAGACCGGGCTGGACCGAACCGACCGTGTCCGGGTCCGAGACGTCGAGGTCTCGCCGCGCGACGTGGTGGCCGCGACGTTGCCGAACCCCGCGGAGCTCGGTGACCGGATGCACGGCAAGACCTGTGCCGGCACCTGGGTCACCGGACTCGGGCCGGACGGTCAGGCGCGTGAGGTGTACCTGTACCACGTCGTCGACAACGACTGGTCCATGGCGGAGTACGGACACCAAGCCGTCGTCTGGCAGAC
>JANLTQ010000466.1:0-8355 GCA_031363005.1 Acidimicrobiia bacterium
GCGGCACACGCTCGATCCTTCACCGCCGCGGTCATGCTTTCGAGACCCCCAAGGGATGCTTGACGAAGAAGTCCCACATGATCTCGTCGGCGTTGATGTTCATGGTGGTGGGGCCGACGATGGACACGATCGACTGCGAGAACGGGCTCCCCGGCCAGGTGTGGCCGCCACCCTCCACGCGATAGAGGATCGCCTCGGACCCGGGCGAGCAGTCGAAGCTGACCTCGACGACGTCATCGGCCGCCTTCTGTTCCTTCGTTGCCGTCTTGCAACCGTTGCGCTTCGCCCACGCCTCCATGATCTTCGGAATCGAGTCCTTGCCCCCGGCCGCCAACTGGCTCGGCGTCGCGATGTCCCGCAGCTTCTTGCCGGACCCGTCCGGCGCGGGGAGATCGAGCCCCTTTTCTCCGAGCCCACCATTGAACGACACGTACCCGTCGGCCGTGCCGTGGAAGGTCACGACCGGCACCGCCCGCTTCGGTGCGCACCCTTCGATGTTGCGTGCGCCGGCGACCGGCGCCACTGCGGCCACGCGGTCACTGAACGCGCACGCGACGGCCGAGGTCATGAACGCGCCGTTCGACAAGCCGGTGACGTACACCCGATTCGTATCGATGCAGAGGTTCTTCTCCGCGGCGTCGAGTATCTCGCCGGTGAACGTGAGGTCCTTCGATCCCAAGGTCGTGTCCCAGCGCGGCACGGGACCGGTGCCCATCGGCGTGAGTGTCGCGAAGCCCTTGGTCGCACCGAACTTGGTGAGACCACTCATCTGGAGATGAACATCCGCACCTTCGCTGTAGCCGTGGAAGTCCAGGACCAACGGGACCGGCTTGGTGCCGGTATGCGCCGGGGGCACGTCTTGGTAGTACCAGCGCGATTCGCCGCTCGACGTCGTCGTCACCTTGGTCTGGCCCGCAGTTGCGCTTGATGCCGCGCCACTGCACCCGGCGGACTTGGCGGCGGGAATGGACGCTGGGTCCACGGCCTTGCCCGGCTTCGCGGCGGTTGCCGCCGCCGGGGGCTTCGACGGCTTCTTCGCGGCGGTCGACCCGTCGCTGCTGCACGCGGCGAGCGCCACCAACCCGCCTGCGAGCACGACCGATATCAGCACCTTGCGACTCATGGTTCCCCCCAGGTGATTCGAAGCGCAGACCCTACGCGGCGCAGCCCGCTTACCGGCGTTGGGCACTCTTCACGGCGGCGGCGCCGATCTTGAGGAGGCGCTGATCACCGACGGGCGTTCCGGCCATCCGGTTACAGGTCATGGCCACGGACAGTTCGAGTGTGGGATCGGCCCATGCGCCCGACCCACCCAAGCCGAAGTGCCCGTACCCCTGGGGCCGTCCACCACGGGTCGTGGCGGCCATGTGGTAGCCGAGCCGCCACCGCATCGGGAAACCGAGCACGACGTCACGTGCCGTCGTGCGCACGGTCGTTGCGATCTTCAACGTCTCGGGCGAGATGAACGGCGCGCCGTTCACGGACTCACCGGTCGCCAGGACTGAGTACATCCGAGCCAACGACCGCGCGGTGAAGCAGCCGTTCAACGCCGGGAGTTCCGCTTCGTAGACCGCGCCACTCTCGATGAGCTCGGCGACGTCATCGACGAGGAACGCGTCGAGTGACATCTGGAAGCGGCCGAGCCGGTCGAGCCGCGCCACCACCCGCTGCGTGCGTTCTTCGTCCGGCCACGAAGTGATGAGCGTGGCGACGCGCTCGCGCGCCGGACCGCGTGCACCGATCGACATGCCGTCGAGTTCCAACGGCTGCACGATCTCGGCCTGGATCACTTCGTCGACCTTGAGGCCAGTCACCCGCCGCAGCACCTCGCCGACAAGGAAGCCGAAGGTGATTGCGTGGTACCCGTGCTTCGTCCCTGGCGCGTACGCGGGTTCGGCCGCGGCGAGCGCGTCGATTGTGCGATCCCAATCGAGCAACTGCGCGCCGTTGTCGATGATCCCGCGCACCCGGTGCATCCCCGCCGAGTGGTCCAGGAGGTTGGTGACCCGAATGTCTTCCTTGCCCGCAGCCTTGAACTCGGGCCAGTACTCCGCCACCGGCGCATTGAGATCCAACTCGCCGCGGTCCGCCAGCCGGTGCGCGGCGGTCGCCACCACACCCTTGCTCGTCGACCAACTCATCGCGGTCGTGTCCTGCTCCCACGGCCGGCCTTCCTCATCTCGGTCCCCGGCCCAGACGTCGACGACCTTCTCGCCCCGATGGAACACGGCGGCGGCGGCGCCCCCACCGCGTTTGTGCTTCAGCGTCCCTCGAAGCGCGGTCGCAACCTCGGCGAAATCGGGATGGACAAAGCCCTGCATCATGTGGGAATCCTTCCACGGGAGACCGGCAGCTCGCTCATCCCGCGCACCAGCGTCGATACCGTCCACGTGGGTTCGGCCACCACCGTCCACGTCCCCCAGCGGGCCAGGAGCTCCTCGAGGAGGATCCGTGCTTCGAGCCGGGCGAGCGCCGCGCCGAGACACAGGTGCTCGCCGAACCCGAACGCGAGGTGGGGCGGATCCATCGGCCGGGTCACGTCGAACCGGTCCGCCGTCGGACCGAACGCGGTCTCGTCGCGGTTGGCCGAGGCGTACAACATGATGACGAACGCATCGGCGGGGATCACCACGCCGAGCACCTCGGTGTCTCGCGTCGCAGTGCGGCCGAACGCCTGGATCGGCGTGACCCACCGAAGGCTTTCCTCGACGGCAGCTGGGATCGAGCCGGGATTTCCCGCCAGGACACGACACTGATCCGGGTGGTCCGCGAGCGCGAGGGCAGCACCGGACACGAGGTGGCGAGTGGTCTCGTTCCCGGCCACGAGCAGCGAGACGCAGAACATGCGCGCCTCCGCGTGACTCAGCCGATGACCCTGGACTTCGGCGTGTACCAACATCGACATCAGGTCGTCACGCGGTGCGGCCGCCCGCTCGCGGAGTTGCTCGTCCAGGAACCGCCACAGTTCTCCGGCGAGCGCGAACACCGCTGGGTCTTTCGTGTCCGGTGCCTCGATCATGGCATCGGACCAGCGGCGGAAATCGCCCCGGTCTGCGTCGCCGACACCGAGAAGTTCCGCAATCACTTGCACCGGAAACGGTGCGGCCACCGCCCCGACGAAGTCCACCGCTTCGTCCGGCACCACCGCGTCCAGCACCTCGACCGCGAGTTCGCGGATGCGTGCTTCGAGACCGCTCACTCCGCGCGGCGTGAACTCTCGGTTGACCAGCTTCCGGTACTCCGCGTGGTCCGGCGGATCCATGTGGAGGACCGACCCCGACATGTCTGCCGGCGCAAACCGAAGCGGGTCATTGACCAGCACCCCACGGCTCGAACAGAAGTCCGTGGGGTGGCGCGAGATCGCGCGTACCTCGTCATAGCGCGCGACGGTGAACACGTCGTCGTCCACCTGCTGGACGGGCGCATCGGCGCGCAACTCGGCGAGGCGCTCGAAGTAGTCGGGTGCCGTGAACGTGCCGGGGATGCGGGGGTCGAGGGTTACGGTCACGGCGAGGGCGCGAGTCTCGTCGGGCGCTACGCCGCGAGGCCGACGGCCGCCGTGCCCATCAGATCCAGGAAGTTGTCGCAGTAGAACGCGCGCCGCACGGACTCATCGGCGTCACCCAAGGACGCGTCGAACCGTTCGAACGGCTTCCGACCACCCTCCACGTGGGGGTAGTCCGAGGAGAACATCGCCACATCAGGACCGGCCTGCTCGACGATCCAACCGACATCCTCGGTCGGATACGGCGTGAAGCGGATCTGGCGGCGGACGTACTCGGACGGCCGGAGTTCGAGGGCCTTGATGCGCTCCTCGTGCCGGTGGAACGCGTCGAACGCCGATTCCATCTGCCGCATCCACGAGGGGACCCAGATCGCGCCCTGTTCGATGACTCCCACGCGGAGATGAGGGAAGCGGTCGAACACACCGTCGAAGATCATCGTGGCCAACGTTTGCGCCGGCGGTCCGGGGATACCCATGTAGTCGACGGACCGGAAGTTCTCCTCGCCGCCGTGAAAGTCCGGAGGGATCGGCAGGCCGTTGTTGAAGTAGCCCGGCTCGATGAGGTCGCCGGTGCCACCGACGTGGAACACGATCGGTATGCCGGCGTCTTGGGCCTGGGCCCACACCGGGTCCAACGCCCGATGACTCGGCGAGTGATGCGGCGGACACCCGGATGCCACAAGCAACGCGGCCGCGCCACCGGCGATCGACTCGTGCGCCATGGCCTTGGCGCGGTCGAAGTCAACGAGCGGGACGTAACACGAGGGCAGCAGCCGCGCGTCGACGGAACAGAACTCGAGCATCCCGCGGTTGTGCGCTCGCGCAGTGCCGTACGCGAAGTCGAGATCGTCGCGGTGTTCCCAGTCGTGCAGCCGACGGTTGTGGAACGTGTTGAACAGCAACTGACTCGAGAACCCGAGCAGGTCCAGCGCGCGCGGACGGTCGTCGGCGATGAACGCGCCGGTGGCCGCGAAGTTCTTGCGCGCCATGATGTCGGCCGCCTCAGTCGCGCGGTATTCCTCCGACGCGTGTTTCTCGGCGATGCGATCGAAGGCGGCGGTGAGGTCACGGAGCTGCTCGTCGGGATCGCCGGTTTGTTGCAGTTCGTTCCCGCCCGAGAGCGACAACGGCGCAATGCGATCACGGATCTCCGGGTCGGCATGGTCACGGAGCCACGATGGCGTCTCCATGATGTGCGCGTCTGCGTCGTGCACGATCCGACCACTCACGTACGCCATCCCGGCTCCCCTCGCATCATTCGCCGACACCAGCCCGTGACCGTACTCCTGCCCTCTCCCCCACACTCTGGCGTCGCTCGTGCCGACCCAGGCGGCGCGGGCGACGCCAAAGCGTGGGGTTGGGTCAGCCGGGTGGGGCGAAGGGACCGCCGGGCGCGAATGCAATCGCGGCGAAGCGTTCGGCGATGCGGAGGTAGCCGTCGCCGTCAGGATGCAAGCCGTCCGGAAGTGTCGGAGCGTCGGCTTCGCCGAAGAGTTCCAGCCCGTCGACGTACGTGAGGTTGGAATCGCCGCTCGCCTGCCGGGCGGTGACGATTGCGGCGAGGATCGCACGGATGGCTCTGAGCGTCAGGCTGGGAAGCACGAGTTCCGCGGGGCGGTCGGCGACGATCCGAAAGGTGCCATCGGGGGTGGGGATCGTGGGTCCGGGGTGGTCTTCGACCAGCGGACAGATGATCGGTGACACCACGAGGATGGGCGTGTCGGGGAGTGCGTCACGCAGGGTGTCCAGGAAGCCGTGAACCGCCGACGCAAACGTCCGGGTCGTGAAGCTGTTGGCGTTCACGACGTTGATGCCGACCTTGAGGCTGATGAGGTCCGGGCGTTGCGCCACGATCGAGCGGGCGACGAACTGGTCCAGCTGGCACTGACCCGCGAACCCGAACTGCAGCAGATCCACCTCACCGACACTCGCCGCCACCGCCGGCCACACCTCGGTCGGGCCGTGGGCTTCGAGGCAATGGCTGATCGAACTCCCGTAGTGCGCCCAGCGGCGCTTCGTGCGCGGCGCCGGCTCGACCGCCGAACCATCGGCCACCCGCACCGCACGGAGCTGCGTCGCCGCGTTCTGCGGCAGCCAGATCTCGACCGTCTTCATCGCGTCGCCGAGATCGTCGAACCGCACGGTCACCGGCTCACCCTGCTGCACCTTCAGATCGGCCGTGACGGGATCGACGATCAGTCGAGTCCCAGTCAGGTCCTCAGTTCTCGCTACCCGCGTGCCGTCGACCACGAGATCGAAATTCACCGGCCGGACCGGCGACCCGACGACATTGAAACCGGTGGTGGCCGCATCGAGCTCGATCCACGGCGAGTCGGTGCGCAGGATGACGCGAACCCCCGACCCGAGCGTGACCATGAAGTCCATGAACAGATCAGGAATCTGCGGCCGGGTCCACGCCGGCAGCCGCCGAGGTGTGATCCCGGCATCGGACCGATCGAAGTCCAACGCACCCACGACCTCAACCGCCCCACCTTCGAACGAGAGCTCCATCGCATTGCCACCAGCCGTCATGGACGCTCAGCGTACGGCCCAACAATTCATCCCAGCGACACGCCGCAACCTGCGACGATTCCGAGATGAGCAACGAACCTCGACGATCGCCCGAACCGCAGCGCAGCGAAGGTGAGCAGGTCGGGAGCATCCCGACCAACCACGCAAGCACCGACACCGAGCGGACGACCCATCAGGACGGGACGACCAGTAGTGCAGATACCTATACGCATGGGCATCACGAGTCGGTGTTGCGGAGTCACCGCTGGCGGACGGCGGAGAACTCGGCCGGGTACCTGCTCCCCCACCTCGCGCCGGGGCAGGCATTGCTCGACGTCGGCTGTGGACCCGGCAACATCACGATGGATCTCGCGGCGCGAGTCGCACCCGGCCGGGTGGTCGGTATCGATGCGGCGGTCGATGCGATCGACGCCGCGAACCAGGTCAACACGCAACCGGATCAGGTCACCTTCGCGGTCGGCGACGTCTACGCGCTAGATGCGCCGGACGCGTCCTTCGACGTCGTGCACGCGCATCAAGTGCTGCAGCACCTCACCCGACCCGTCGACGCGCTGCGCGAGATGCGACGCGTGCTCAAGACCGGCGGCGTCGTCGCCGCTCGCGATAGCGACTACTCGTGCTTCTCCTGGGCACCGCTCGACCCCCGGCTCACCCGATGGAACGAGCTGTACCACGCGATCGCGCATCGCAATCAGGCCGAGCCCGACGCCGCTCGCTTCCTCCTCGGCTGGGCCCAACAGGCCGGCTTCACCGACATCACCGCGACCAGCTCCACCTGGACCTACGCGGACCCGGAGTCACGCGCGTGGTGGGGTGGCCTGTGGGCCGACCGCGTCGAACAGTCGTCCTTCGCGACCCAAGCCTTGGAGTACGGACTCTCCGACGCCGCGGAACTCGCCGAGATCGCCGCCGCGTGGCGGAACTGGGGCGAACAACCCGACGGTTGGCTCGCCATCCTCCACGGCGAGATCCTCGCTCGCGCCTGACCAGACCCACCGCAGTTCAGGCCGGCGTGACCACCGGGAACCGGATGTACTCGCCGATGAGCGCAAGACCGAGATGTTCATCGCGCTCGACCGGCGCATCCCGACGTCGGCTCAGGTCCGTACGCAACGTCTCGAGGATGGCATCGAGCGTGAGGTCGTCGGCGTGCGCGCGCCAGGTGTCGCGATCGCCTTCGCTCGCAAAGCAGTAGGCCTTCCAGGACACCGACAGCCGCAACTCGGACCAGCGGTACTCCGCCAACTCGGAGTCGTCGGGTCCACGCACGATCCACCGGTCACCCTCCGGCCGGAGACCACACCCCGGTCGAATCGGCGGCATCGAATCTGCGGGCACGGGCGAGACCCGATCCACGCCGTGGAACACCGAGTCCGTGTCGAGGACGAGCGCGGTGTTGGTGTGAATCGGATGGTGGACCAGCGGACCGGCAGGACCGTCCGGCCAGTACGCGAGCGCGCCGCCCGCGAGATCGGAGAACCACCCGATGCCCGTTGCGATGTGCAGTCGGTATTCGTCGAACAGACCCGAGTGGTGCATGACGACGAGGAGCCACTGCGGAACGGTCTTACGGCTCACACCCCGGAACTCGGGAACGTCGGTATGGACGGCGAGTTCCTGACCCGGGACCATGAGGTTCGCGTACGCGATCTGCGGCTCGACGACGGGCCGACCGTGCACCGCGAGCGCCGCATCCGCGAGGCGGGACGAGAAGAGAAACGGCGCGATGTCCGGCGCGATCAGCTCGCCCCCGTAGGCGTACTCCTCGCGGAAGTAGCTGGTGCGGGCGGCCAGGGTGCGCGCCGGTTCCTCGGCACGATGGAGGCCGCCGGTGGTGACGAAGTTCATGACGCTGTCGTGGCGCTGCACCAGCCCCGGACCTTCCGGGATCTCGATCGGCTCGAGTTCGCCGTACGTGCGGTACCGACCGAACCGGGTGCAGAGATCGACGATGCGGGCCGCGTCCTCATCGTCCAGGAGCGGCGCAACGGGGACGATCACGTTCGAACCGAGCATTGCGCCAGCGTACGGGCTCACTCCGTGGCACGCGTCGAGTGCAGCACGCCGGCTTCGACCAACGCCGTTCGGGCTTCCTCGACCCCGCGGGCATGCTGCGCGGCGAAGCCGGCGGCCCGCGCGCCGTCGACGTTGATGATGTTGTCGTCGAGAAAGAAGATCTGTTCGGGAGCCAGGCCCGCCAACTCCGCGACGCGATCGAAGAGGTCGCGGTCGGGCTTCAACACACCGAGTTCATGCGAAAGGAAGCGCGGCTCGAAGTTGGAAAAAATCCCCCACTGGGAGAACTGCTGCTCGGTGTG
>JANLTQ010000490.1:0-3305 GCA_031363005.1 Acidimicrobiia bacterium
GACGGCGGCGGCGGGTGCTGGCCGCGTGGATCGTGCTCCTCATCGGGACCGTCGCGGGTGCCGGCGCGTTCGGCGGCAGCTACCACTTCACGTTCACCACGCCGAACTCCGACTCGAAGCGCGCGCAGGACTTGTTGGAGAGCCGCTTCACGTCGCGTTCGGGCGACGACGTCAACGTGGTCTTCGAGAGCCCCAACGGGACGGTCGACGATCCCGCAGCGCGCACGGCGATCGATGCCACGCTGCGTCGGTTCGGAACGCAACCGCATGTACGGACCGTTGTCTCGCCGTTCTCCGCCGAGGGCGCGCGTCAGATCTCGAGGGATCGGAAGGTCGCATACGGGACGCTGCGCCTCGATCAGACCGTGTCCGATTACCAACAGACCGACGGCAAAAAGCTCTTGGATCTCCGGTCACAGTTGGACCGTCCCGATCTGAAGGTGGAGCTGTCCGGTTTCGTGCTCGGGAACGCCGAGCAAAGTGACTTCAGCTCCGAGGGCATCGGCCTGCTCGTGGCCGCACTGATCCTGCTCGTCAGTTTCGGATCGCTGCTCGCGATGGGATTGCCCATCATGATCGCGGTGATGGGCCTCGGCATCGGCCTCAGCCTCATCACCCTGTTGGCGAACGTGCTCGAAGTCCCCGACTTCGCACCGCAGGTCGCCGCGATGATCGGCATCGGCGTGGGGATCGACTACGTGCTCTTCATCGTCACTCGCTATCGGCACGCGCTTCACGACGGGCTCGAGCCCCGCGCGGCCGTGATCACCGCGATCACGACGTCGGGGCGGGCGGTCATCTTCGCCGGGTGCACGGTGATCATCTCGCTGCTCGGACTCTTCGTGATGAACCTCGGGTTCTTACGGGGCCTGGCGGTCGGTGCGGTGGGCGCCGTGCTCGTCGTGATGCTCGCATCAGTGACGCTCTTGCCGGCCATGCTCGGCTTCGTCGGTCACACCATCGACCGCCTCCGGGTGCCGTTCGTGAACCGCACCGTCTCCGGTGACCATCGGTCCTTGTCGTACCGCTGGAGCCGTGTCGTGCAGAAACGCCCATGGCCGGCGGTGGTCGTGTGTGCGCTGCTCTTGCTCGCGCTCGCGGCGCCCGCCCGCAACATGCACTTCGGGTTTCCCGACGCCGGCAACAACCCATCGAGCTTCACCACTCGGCGCGCCTATGACCTCCTGAGTCGTGGGTTCGGACCCGGCTTCAACGGGCCGCTCCTGCTCGTCGCGCAGAGCAACGGCGCCCCGGCCGCCGGTGCGCTCGATCCGGTGCGTGCGGCGGTCGCCGCCGATTCGGACGTCGCGTTCGTGAGCCCGCCCATCCCGAGCCCGGACGGCAAGGTCGCGATGCTGGTGACCTACCCGAAGTCCTCGCCCCAGGATCAGGCCACGCAAGATCTCGTCCGGCGCCTGCGCACGGACGTCCTGCCCGGTCCGTCGAAGTCTGCGGGTGTGCAGGTGTTCGTCGGCGGGTCGACGGGTGCCAGTGTCGACGCCACGGCCTATACGGCCGACCGGCTCGGGCTGTTCATCGGCGCGGTAGTGGTGCTGTCGTTCCTGTTGCTGCTCGTCGTGTTCCGTTCGCTCCTCGTACCACTCAAGGCCGCGATCATGAACTTGTTGTCCGTGGGCGCCGCGTACGGCGTGGTGGCCATGGTGGTGCAAGGCGGCTGGCTCGGTGGCCTGGTGGGGATCCACGATCCGGTCCCGATCCCGAGCTTCATCCCGATGATGATGTTCGCCATCCTCTTCGGGCTGTCGATGGACTACGAGGTCTTCCTGCTCTCACGGATCCGCGAGGAGTACACGCGCACCGGCGACAACGCGACGGCGGTGGCCGACGGTCTGGCACACACGGCCCGCGTCATCACGGCCGCGGCGGCGATCATGATCTCGGTGTTCCTCGCGTTCGTTCTCGCCGATCAGGTCTTCCTGAAGATGATGGGCGTCGGCCTCGCCACGGCGATCTTCGTCGACGCGACCATTGTCCGGATGATCCTGGTGCCCGCCACCATGGAATTGCTCGGCGACGCCAACTGGTGGCTCCCGCGCTGGCTCGATCGTCGTCTGCCTCGGCTCCACGTGGAAGGTGAGTCGGCGGAAACCATCGAGGCCGAACTCGAACAGCTCCTGCGCGCCGACGCTGCGCCGCCGAAGGCCGGCGCAACTACTTGAACGTGAAGCCGCGCGGATGAGCGGCTCGACGCACGAAGAGAAGGAGTGGTCACGATGACGTTGCCCAAGATTGCCAGTCGAGAGGAGTGGCTCACTGCTCGCGAAGCGTTGCTCGAACAGGAGAAGCAATTCACGCGATCGCGCGACGCGTTGAACGCGCAGCGACGGAACCTCCCGATGGTCGAGGTAGTGGAGGACTACGAGTTCGACGGTCCGGACGGAACCTCCGGTCTCATCGACCTCTTCGACGGCCGCCGCCAACTCATCGTGTACCACTTCATGTTCGATCCCGAGTGGGACGACGGCTGCTCGAGTTGCAGCGCCGGCACCGACGAACTCTCGCCGGCATTCTTCGAGCATCTCCATACTCGTGACACGAGCTACGCGATGGTGTCACGGGCGCCGTTGGCCAAGCTCGAGCGGTGGAAAGCCGTGAAGGGCTGGGACGTTCCGTGGTACTCGTCCTACGGGAGCCGCTTCAACGTCGACTTCGGGGTGACGATCGACGCCTCCGTCGCGCCGCCGGTCTACAACTTCCGCACTCAGGCCGAGTATCAAACGCTCGGCGAGAACTCCTTCGACGAGCAGCCGGTCGAGATGCCGGGGCGGAGTTGCTTCCTGCAGGACGAGGGCCGGGTGTTCCACACGTATTCGCAGTACGCGCGCGGCTTGGAGTCGACCGGTGGCTCGTACTACTTCCTCGATCTGACCGCGCTCGGCCGGCAAGAGGAGTGGGAGGAACCGAAGGGCCGCAGCGACACCGCTCGGTCGGCGACACCAGATTTCTCGTCGTAAGTCCTGACGCGGTTCTCACCGACACACACCTAGGCTCCACGGCCATGGCGGTGACCGACGTTCCCCTTATCCCCGTACCGGCCGCGCCGGTCGGTCAAAACTACGAGCGGATCACGGTGGACCCCCACACCGGTGTCGGTGGCGCGGTGATCACGGGCGTCGACCTCGCCACGCCGCTCGACGACCAGACCGTCGCCGAAATCCGCCGCGCGCTCCTCGACCATCTCGTGGTGTTCTTCCGCGACCAGGCGCTGACGCCCGTCCAACAGGCCGCGCTCAGTCACCGCTTCGGGCCGTACAACCCGGTGCCGTTCATCGAGCCGATCACCG
>JANLTQ010000503.1:0-18033 GCA_031363005.1 Acidimicrobiia bacterium
GTCTGCAGGATCGAGATGGTTGAACGCCTGCACGTGGCCGGTTTTCGGAGCGATGAGTTCCGCGGTCGCGCCGGCTTCGGTCACCGCTTTCCACGGCTCTGCAAGTTCGGCCTGTTCGATGCCTTCGTTGGCGACAACGAACGCAACCCGCACACCGGAGAGCGAGGTCGTCATGAAAGTCTCCTTCAGTCCTTGCTTGAATGGGTGTTCCGCGTTTCCGAGTCTTCACACGGAACCCACAATCACGATGACGTGGCGGGAGCGACCAGCACTCCCGCCACCACAACGACGTATTGCCGATCAGGTCTGAATGATCATGTGTGACCGTTCAGGTGTTGCGGATCATGCGCGACGTGCGAAATAGATGATCGCGAGAACGATCAGAATGACGACCAAGGTTCCGATGCCGATATACATGAATCCACCTTTCCGAGGATGTGGACCACACCTTTCCCGCCGAACCCGCAACCGAAACTCGGTACGCGCAGACGCACCGGCGAGACCGCGCGTCGATGTGCGCGTGCTGACATTGCGGCTCAGTGTTGATGAGTACGCGGTAGCTGATCGGTGTTGCGGTCGGCTGCGCAGCGGTCGGGTCTCACTCCGACTCCTCGGCGCGCTTCGCGTCTGCGGGTGTCGCCACATCGCGTTCGGTCGGCACTCCGTCATCGCTCACATCTCCGTGAGTACGACGAACGGCGGCACGAGCGTCGTCGGTCGAGACATCGGCCTGGTCGGACAACGCGGCAGCTTCCGCATCGCGATCTCCGGTCGCCGCGTGGAGGAGTTGACGAATCGGTCGCTCCCCGACCGACTCGTCGCTGGGGTTCTCGGTGTCTGATGTCGGCGTGGAATCCACTGCTCGCTCCTTGTTGACGAGTGAATGTCAGGCATCGCAGTGCACCCGACCGCCTTCTCGTACCCGAGTCCGGCGTCCGATAACCGCGATGGGTTTGACCCTTGGCGGACCGGGGAACACGACCGACCCTCCCAGCCGTTCACGCCGTGCCCCGGCGGTCTCGCAAACGACGGGGCACGCTGCGTACGATGACGAACCAGTCCACGAGGGAACTCATGGGTGCACACCATGCCTGAGGGTGATTCGATCGTCGGTACCGCCCGTCGCGTCGGCGCCGCGATCGAAGGCAAGGTCATGACCCGGATCGAGATCCGCCAACGCGCCGGAAGTCATCGCGTCGGCACGCGCGTGAACCAAGTGGAAGCACGCGGGAAGCACCTGCTGATCCGCTTCGACGACGGCACCGCGCTGCGAACCCACCTGCGGATGAACGGCCGCTGGGATGCCTATCCACCGGGGACCCGGTGGCGACGGCCGGCTCATCGGGCACGCGTCGTCCTCGAGGCCGAAGACGGGTTCACCGCCGTGTGCTTCGATGCGCCGGAGGTCGAACTCCTCCGCGACCGCAACGAAGAATCGGATCGTCTGGGCCATCTCGGGCCCGATCTGTGCCGGCTCGACGCCGATCTCGACGAAGTCGTTCGCCGTTTCGGGCACCTCGATCCGGCGACGCAGCTGGGAGTGGCGTTGCTCGATCAGCGCATCGCTTGCGGCGTGGGAAACGTTTACAAGAGCGAGATCTGCTTCGCGTGCCGGATCAATCCCTTCACCCCAATCGGGCGGATCGATCCTGCCCAACGCACTGCGTTGGCCGAGACCGCAGCCCGACTCTTGCGCGCCAACCTGGGACCGGGACGGCGCGTCACGTACGCGGGCGGGTACGCCGTGTACCGACGAGCCCGACGCCCATGCCCGCGGTGCGGCACCACCGTGCAGATGCGTCGGCAGGGAGAACAGGCCCGCAGCACCTACTGGTGCCCGAAGTGTCAACCGACGTTGCCTGACGATTCGAAGCCGCCCGGTTGATCAACCTGGCCCGCCCACCCCGAAGCCAGCTCCTGACGATCGCTGAGGACCCGCCACTCAGCCCTTAGGCTCAGCAGCCGTGGAGCGTGGTCCGAAGGTCTTGACCCGTCGCATCCAGCAGATCTTCTTCGGTTTCGTCGCGATCATGATCGTGCTCATTGCCATCTCGCTGCTTCCTGCGTTGTCGAGTCGGGAACGCACCAGTGACCTTCGAGATCGTTGGCTCCCTGCGCGCAAAGCGTCTCTGCAGCTCTCGACCGCGTTGGTGGACCAGGAGACCGGCGAGCGCGGGTTCGTCATCACAGGTGACCCGAAATTTCTCGAACCGTACCGAGCGGGCACGATCGCCACCGAGCGACTTTTCCGGGATCTCGATCTCCGGTTGGGTTCGGACCCGGCCGGCCGGGCTCGACTCGCAGCGACGAAGAGGAGCTACCAAGAGTGGAAACGTCGTGCGGCCGAACCGGAGATCGCGGCGGCACGCGGGCCGAACCCGGACCTGGCGCGCACCATCATCGCCAACGGCGACGGAAGACTCCGATTTGACCAGCTGCGATCCGCGTCTCGACGTCTGACGGCATACGCCGACGACCGTGCGACCAGCGCCCAGCGTTCGGTCGCCGACGCCAACGACCGTCTCGTCCTCAGTCTGGTGGCGGCCATCGTGGCGGTGGCGATCTTGGCGGCGATCGCGCGGCAGTGGTTGCGGCAGTGGTCCGACCGCGTCAGCGAACAACTCGCGACCGAGGATCGACTCGCCACCCAGACCGCACTGCTCGAAAGCATCACCAACCAGACTCCCGACCCCATTTTTTTGAAGAACGCGGTCGGCCGGTACGTCTTCGTCAACCCGGCGGCCGCCATCGCGATGGGCGGCAAACCCGTCGAGGAGTACCTCGGACGCAATGCCCACGAACTGCTGTCGACCGAGGCCGCCGACATCATCGACCGCGACGACGCCGAAGTGCTTCGGGCAGGATCCACCCGCAGCTACGAGGAGCAGGTCGGCGAACGAATCTTCCTCGCGAGCAAGAGCCCGTACGACTTCATTGACGGCACGCGTGGAGTCCTCGGCGTGGCTCGG
The DNA here is from genome assembly GCA_031363005.1 of Acidimicrobiia bacterium. GTDB lineage: Bacteria > Actinomycetota > Acidimicrobiia > IMCC26256 > JAENVU01 > JAENVU01. The sequence goes on from JANLTQ010000503.1 coordinate 2,970, forward strand.
GAGATCACCGAACGCAAACGTCAGGAAACCCAACTCGCGTCGCTGGCAGCAGTCACCCGGGCGACGGCCGTGCAAGCGACGATCGCAGAAGTGGCACTCGCCGCTCGCGATCCGCTCCGGGCGGCCACCGATGCAGATGTGATCTGGATCTTCGTCGCCGACGAATCGGGGCGCCATCTCGATCTGGTGCTCGACGACGGCGTCCTGGCGGCTACGGCACGGGAATGGTCCTCGGTTCCGGTCGACGGTCCGAGCGACACTGCCGCCGCGTTCCGCAGCGGCAGATCGATGGTGATCACCGACGCCGACGTCCCAGCAGAGAGCCGGGCCGCCATCGATCGCGAAGGTCTCGTCACGAGCATGCATCTCCCATTCCCTCCGTCATCACGGATGCAGGGGCAAGTGAGCCTGGCGTGGCGTCATGAACATGCGGAGTTTGCTCGGCGTGAGACCGAGTTCTTCTCCAATCTCGTGGCCGCGATCGCCGAATCCCTTTCGCGCGCGCATGCCCACGAACTGCAACAGCAGGCGGTGGCCGCGTTCCAGCGTGCGCTCCTCCCCGATGAGGTGTTCCCGACCGACGTCGAGATCGCGGTGCGCTACGAACCCGCGCTCGACGAGTTGGACGTGGGCGGCGATTGGTACGACGTCTTCGAGTTGGACGGAAATCGGCTCGGAATCGTCGTCGGCGACGTCGTCGGCAACGGGGTCACCGCCGCGGCAGTCATGGGCCAGCTGAAGAGCGCCCTGAAGGCCATCGCCTCCATCGTCGACGATCCCGCCGACGTCTTGGTGCGGCTTGACCACTACGCCACCTACGAGCCGGGCGCCATCGCCACGACCGTCTGTTACGGCGTATTGGACCGCAGCACCCGGATGCTGCACTACTGCTGCGCCGGCCATCCGGCCCCGGCCCTCGTCGAGGCCGACGGCACGGCTCGTTTTCTCGAAGACGGAAGAAGCTTTCCCATCGGGGCGTCGCCGTCCGGTACACCGTGGGCGCGTCACCGCGGCGAGGTGGTCTTGGCCACCGATGCGGTGCTCGTCCTCTACACCGACGGCCTCGTCGAGCGCCGGAAACGGGCGCTCGACGAGGGGATGGACGATCTGCTCGTCGCGCTCGACGCGCACCGCTCACTCCCCATCGAGGAGATGGCGGACACGCTGCTCGACCGGCTCGACCCGACCAACCGCCAGGACGACACCGCGCTCATGTGTCTGCGCATCCCCGGCCGGCTTTCCCCGCATCTCACCCGCCGGATCCCCGCCGATGTCCGCGTCCTTCGTGGCCTCCGGTCGGATATCCGGGATTGGCTCTGCTCGCAAGGGCTCGATGACGCCACCGTCGATGACGTCGTCCTGGCGACGTTCGAGGCCGTTACCAACTCCGTCGAGCACGGCTACCAGGGCGACGTCCGCGAGTTCGTCGTCGTCGAGTTGAGCCTGCGGGACGACCTCCACGTCACGGTGCGTGATCGCGGTCGGTGGACTCCGCAGGCCCGGCGGCCCGAACGCGGGCGCGGTCAGGACATCATGCGTTCGGTCATGGACGAGGTTTCGGTCGAACATGAACGCCATGGGACCGTGGTGCGGATGCGGCGTGGCGTACGCGCGGCACATCCCGCTGACTGAATCGTTTCGAAGGGGCCTCCTGCGGGAACACTTTCGTCGTCACACGCCCACCCCACTCGAGGCACCCTTTCATGGAGCCGATGATGGTCTCGACAACGGAACTCGAGATGTCGCCACAGAGCGTTCGCCAAGCCCGCAACTTTTTCAGGTCCAGTGCCGATCGTTTCGGCGTGTCGGCCGAGGTCTGCGATGCAGGATCGTTGGCCGTGAGTGAGATCGTGACCAACGCGATTCGGCACGGCACCGGGCCGATCGAACTGCGCACCATGCTCGAACCCTCGTCAATTCGCGTCGAGGTCAGCGACCACGGCACCGCGATGCCGGTAGCCACCACTGCCAAGTCGGACATGACCGGCGGACGTGGTCTCGGAATTATCGATGCGGTGGCCCAGGCGTGGGGTTGTGACCGTCACCGCGACGACGGCGGAAAAACCGTATGGTTCACTCTTCCGCGTTCCGTCCCCCTCTGAACCACACGGGAGAACGACGTCATCATGGGCCGGCCGATTGCACCTTCCTCTCGTCGGATGTCGATACGCCGCAGCGATTCGAGCGCGAGCTCCACGAACATTGAACCCGGCGATACCGCGGTGCAAGAGGTCCATGTACGCGAACTCGGAATCCCGTTTCGCCGTTACAGCGCCTTCTGGCTCTTAGGCGTCGCCATCGTGGGCGGGACGTGGGTCTTGTGGTCGACGCTCTCCAACCTCTCGACGGTGCTCGGCCTGCTCGCGGTCTCGATCCTCTTCACCATCTTTCTCACCCCGATCGTCGACCTCGTGGAACGGCGGCTGCACGTTCGGCGCGGCCTTGCTGTCGGTGTGGTCTTCGTTCTGGGTCTCGCGATCGTGTTCGGAATCGGTTACCTCTTCACCAGCCCCATCTACAACTCGTCCAATAACTTCACCCGGGACCTCCCCCGGGTGATTCGTGACGCCGAGCGCGGGCGCGGGGAGATCGGCCGGGTGCTGAAAAATCTCGGCGTGCAGGGCTGGGCTCGGGACAACCTGCCGAGCATCCGTCGCTCGTTGGGACAGTCGGACGGTCCACTGGCGAAAGCCGGGCTCGCGTTGGTCTCAGGCTTCGTCGCCGCGGTCACGACGATGATTCTCGTCTTCTTGATGTTGCTCCAGGCACCCCGCATGAGCGCGTGGCTCTTCGCGCTGTTCCCGGAGGCGCGATCCGAGCGCATCCGAGGGATCGGGAGCGATGCCGCCCGCGCGGTCTCCGGCTACGTGATCGGTAATCTCGTGATCTCGGCGATGGCCGGGACGGCTGCCTACGTTGCGTTGCGATTGCTCGGCGTCCGCTTTGCGTTCGTGCTCGCCCTCTGGGTCGCGTTCGCCGACTTGTTGCCGCTCATCGGTGCCACCCTCGGGGCCATCCCGCCCATCTTCGTTGCGCTGCTCGATTCGTCCGAGAGCGCCGTCATCCTGCTGATCTTCTTCGTCCTGTACCAACTCTTCGAGAACCACGTGTTGCAGACGACGGTTATGGCGAAGACGGTGAAGCTGAATCCGCTCGGTGTTCTGCTCGCGGTGATCGTCGGCGTAGAACTGGCCGGCCTTCTCGGTGCCCTCATGGCCATTCCCGTCGCCGGCGCCATCCAGGTGGTGCTGCGAGACGTGTGGCCCGAGCAACAGTCCCTGGTGGAAGACGTGCTCGCCATCAACGCCGAACCGGAGAACTGACCCCGATCAGCTGCGTTGGTACCGCTCGGTCAGTCCGGTGATCTCCAGGATTCGCGCGACCGGCGCGCTCATGTTCTCGATGTAGATCTTGCCGCCGTTCGGCTCGAGATCGTTGCTGGCCTGCACCAGGACGCGGATGCCGGACGAATCCAGGAAATCGACGCCCGCCGCGTCGATCACGATGACCTGAAACCCTTGACTCACGATGCCACTCAGATGGGTCTCGAGTTCCGGCGCCGTGGCGAGGTCGATGTCGCCGCGAGCAATGACCCGCTTGGTTGGGATCGCTGCGTCGGCCTCGTCCTGGGTCTCGAGGGTCAATCCTTCGGTGGTCACGTACGAGATCCTCCGGGTCACCAATCGGGGCAGCTCGCCGTCACCCAGCCCGGGGACGAACGATGCGACATGCAGCATACGGTGAGCGTGCCCAGGCGGCTCGAAAAGCGAGCGTCAACGATCAACAAACCGCCACGGAGTGCGTTGTGGGTCGCTCAGCCGTTGGCCGAAGACAGCCGGCGTACCAAGCCGTCGACGTCGGTCACGGTGACCGTCAGCGCCGAGTGGCCGGACCGGCGCATGATCGTCGGCACCTTGGCGTGGAAGTGGATACACACTCCCGCCCGAGCGTTGGTCCCGAAGGTCAGACCGTCGTCGGCACCCGAGAGCCGTACTCCGGCGGCGGTCCACCACCGATACCCCCGAGTCACGTGGGCGTCGGAGATGTTCGCCATCGTCGTGCTGAGCCGAACGAATCCGAACCGAGCCTCGAACTCCTCCTCACCGACGGCCACGCCGTCGTGCCACGGGCGAAGTCCGAAGGGCACCCAGAACGGCGCCAGCCGCGGGTCGCACTCGTAGGCAAATTTCTCAACCATCGACCCGAAATATTGACGACCGCGCCGGGTTCCGCAACTCGCGCGCATAACTGCGTCGGTCGGCGGGTACCCCTCATGCATGAGAACAGCATCTGCTCCCCCGGGAATCACGGCTTCGGCGCAGCGACGCGCCATCCATTCACAACAGCGCTCGGCCGCGGGCATCCGGCGACGTTCCGCCGTGTCCGACGCCGGGTTTCGCACGAAGCGCGCCCGGGCAGACATCGAATCCGTCAACGTCTCGGAGGACCCCCGATGAAACTTCTGCTTCGCCTCACTGTGCTCGGCCTCGCCGGTTTCGGCGCCAACGAGTTGTACCGCAAGCTGGCACCGCGCTTCATGGGCGCCGGTAGCCGCGCATCCACTGCGGTCGACACCACCCTGCGGCCGGCGGTCGCCGAGGTGGGCCGAAGCGTGCAGGCTGCCACCGAGTTCGCCAAGAACAAGATCACCGATGCCTCGCGCGAAACCATCGAAGCCGCGATCGACCCCGACGCCCCGTCGGCCGCAAGTGCGGCGCGCGCCAGTCGGGTGGGCGACAGCACCACCTCCCGCCCGGTGAGCGAGATGGCTGCGCACGAGCTCGGTCTCGACGACGAAGAGAAGTCAGGCAGCGAGGCGTCGGACTCCTCCACGGCATCCGACGCTCGCGGCTGATCTCGTTCCCCGTTCTGTTCGCATCTGATTTCGGAGAGCAAGCATGGCGTCCTCACGGAAGCGATCGTCCAAGTCCAACGCGGCCAAGGGGGCTGGGAAGAAATCCGCGGGCGCCAAGCCGGCGAAGACGTCCGGCACCAAGAAGGCGACCGATACGAATCCCATCGGAAACGGTGGTGAGACCCATCAGATCGCGACCGGCTCCACCCCCACGCTGACCACTCGCACCGGTACACCGATTGCGGACGATCAGAACTCTTTGAAGGTCGGGGACCGCGGTCCCACGCTGCTCGAAGACTTCGTCATGCGCGAGAAGATCTTCCACTTCGATCACGAGCGCATCCCCGAGCGCGTGGTCCATGCACGCGGGTTCGGCGCCAAGGGTTACTTCGAGAACTACGAATCGCAGGCCGCGCTCACCAGCGCAAACCTGTTTCAAACCGCGGGTGCGCGCACCGAAGTGTTCGTGCGGTTCTCCACCGTGGCCGGGAGCTTGGGTTCACCGGACCTCGCGCGTGACGTGCGCGGCTTCGCGGTGAAGTTCTATACCGCTGAAGGCAACTGGGACCTCGTCGGCAACAACATCCCGGTCTTTTTCATCCAGGACGCCATGAAGTTCCCGGACCTCATTCACGCAGCCAAAGCCGAACCCGATCGCGGGTTTCCCCAGGCCCAGACTGCTCACGACAACTTCTGGGATTTCGCGTCGTTGATGCCCGAGGCCACCCACATGCTCCTCTGGGTCATGTCGGATCGGGCCATCCCGAGATCCTTCCGGTTCATGGAGGGCTTCGGTGTCCACTCGTTCCGGTTCGTCAACGCGGCCGGCCAGTCCACGTACGTGAAGTTCCATTGGAAACCACTGCTCGGCATGCAGTCGGTGACCTGGGACGAAGCCGTGAAGATCAACGGCGCGGACCCGGACTTCCACCGTCGGGACCTCTGGAACGCGATCCAGAACGGGGACCCGGCGATCTGGGAACTGGGCGTGCAGACCTTCGACGACGAGTTCGCCGACAACTTCGAGTTCGACATCCTCGATCCCACCAAGTTGATCCCGGAAGAGGTGCTCCCGGTGCAGCCGATCGGCCGGCTGGTCCTCGACCAGGTCGTCGACAACTTCTTCGCCGAGACCGAGCAGGTCGCGTTCTGCACTCAGAACGTGGTTCCGGGCATCGACTTCACCAACGATCCGCTGCTGCAAGGTCGGAACTTCTCCTACCTCGATACGCAGTTGAAGCGGTTGGGCTCGCCGAACTTCACGGACCTACCGGTGAATGCCGCGCGGTGTCCGGTAGCGATGTTCCAACAGGACGGTCACATGACGATGGCGAACCCGCCGGGACGGGCGAACTACGAGCCCAACTCGTGGGGCGACGAGGGCGGTCCGCGCGAGGATCCCGTGCGCGGGTTCCAGTCCTTCGCTGCGAGCGAAGCGGGCGACACGCGCCGCGTTCGCGCCGAGTCCTTCGCGGACCACTACAGCCAGGCCCGCCAGTTCTACGTCAGCCAGACGCCGAACGAACGCGATCACATCGCGGCCGCCTTCACCTTCGAACTGTCGAAGGTGCAGCGCGCCGACATCCGCGAGCGCATGGTGGCCCGCTTGGTCAACGTGCACGAAGACCTCGCCACCGCAGTCGCGACTGGTCTCGGAATTCCCGTTCCCGCTGCGGCGCCGTCGGCGGTTGCGGTGCGCACCGATCTTGCGCCATCGCCGGCACTGAGCATCCTCGCCAACCCCGTCGGCAGCTTCACCGGTCGGCGCGTCGGGGCCCTCGTCTCCAACGGGGCGAACGCCGCGACACTCACGTCGCTCCGACGGGCGTTGGTCGCCGAAGGCGCCGAGCTCATGATCGTTGCACCCAGCATCGACGGCATCACTGCGAGCGACGGCTCCTCGATCGTCGTCGACGAACGCATCGGCGGCGGCCCGTCCGTACTCTTCGATGCAGTGGCGATCATCCCCGGAGAAGCTGACGCGTCGGCGCTCGCCGACCACCCCGGGGTCCAGGCCTTCGTTGCCGATGCGTTCGCCCACTGCAAGTTCATCGGCGTCGATCCCACGGCGGAAGTGATCCTGCATGTCGCGGGCATCACCGAGGACAAGCGCGACGCCGGATTCATCGCCCTGAGTAAGTCCAAGGACGCGACCACCTTCGTGCAGCAGTGCCGGGCGCTTCGGTTCTGGGACCGGGAAGCTGCGCTCCCCTGAGCGGGTCTACCTCGTGGTCGCGGCCCGCGCGAGGCTGATCCGCACCGACTTCGACGTGGGCGTATTGCTCGCTTCCGCGACGCTGTCGATCGGCACGAGCACATTCGCTTCGGGGAAATACATCGCGGCACTGCGCCGAGCGATGGGATAGGGCACCACCTGCACCTGCGGCGCCACGCGCTCGCGGCCGGCGAAGTGGCTCGTGACGTCGACCATTTCCACATCCCGCAGGCCCAACGTTTCGAGGTCGGCCGGGTTCACGAAGATGACGCGACGACCGCCGTACACACCGCGGTAGCGGTCGTTCGGCCCGTAGACCGTGGTGTTGAACTGATCGTGACTCCGCACGGTAGTGAGCAGCAGTTCGCCCGCCTCCAGTTCGTCGGGCGGAATGGGCTGCGCAACGAACTCCGCCCGGCCGGATTCCGTTTCGAATCGACGGCTGCGGGCCGAGTTCGGGAGCGTGAAGATGTCCGCCTTGATCCGACGATTGAAGTCTTCGAAACCAGGGATCACGTTGGCGATGTGATCCCGAATCGTGTCGTAGTCATCTGCGAGCGCGTTCCAGTTCACCGTCGACCGATCACCCAGCACCGCGTGCGCCAACCCCGCCACGATCGCCGGTTCACTGCGCAGCTGCTCGGACGGAGGCGGCTGCGATCCACGCGACGACGAGATGACTCCGAGGGAGTCCTCCACCGTCACGAACTGTTCGCCGCGGGCCTGGAGATCCACTTCCGAACGGCCGAGACACGGCAACACGATCGACACGTCGCCGGGCACGAGGTGACCCCGGTTGAGTTTGGTGGCGACGTGCACCGTCATCCGGCACCGTCGCATCGCCTCGCTCGTGAAATCGGTGTCGGGTGCCGCCGCCAGCAGGTTCCCTCCCAGTCCGACGAAGACTTTGACTCGACCCTCGTGCATGGCCGAGATCGAATCGACCGAATCGAGGCCCGGCTCTCGAGGTGACGAGAAGTTGAACTCCTTCTCCAACGAGTCCAGGAACACGCCTGACGCCCGCTCCCAAATGCCCATGGTGCGGTCTCCCTGCACGTTCGAGTGACCCCGAACGCAACAGGCACCGGCACCGGGGCGGCCCATGTGCCCGCCGATGAGCAGCAGATTCATGACCGAGGCAACGTTCGCCACACCGTTGCGGTGTTGGGTCAAACCCATCGCCCAACACGCGATCAAACGTTTGGATTCGGCGGCGATCCGGCCGGCCGCGCGGATCGTCTCGAGTGGAACCCCGCTCGACGTGACGATCTCGTCCCAACTCAACGCCGCCAGATCACGCGCAAAGTCATCGAAGCCGCCGGTGTACTGGTCGACGAAGCGGCGGTCCACCACCGACCCGGGGGCGGCCGCCTCGAGTTCGAGCATCACTTTCATGATCCCGTTCAGGAGCGCAACGTCACCGTTCACTCGCACCGGGAGATGAAGATCGGCCAGCTTGGTCCCCCGGCCCAGGAGCTCGCGCCCGTACGCGATCGGGTTCGAAGCTTCTTCCGGGTTCGGGTTCCGGACTCGCTGCAGTCCCGGTTCGGGCATCGGGTTGATCGACACGATCGTCGCACCGTTGCGCTTCGCCCGTTCCAGTGCCGTCAACATGCGCGGGTGATTCGTGCCCGGGTTCTGACCGATGACGAAGATGGTGTCCGTCTCGTCGAAGTCACTGAACACCACCGTCGATTTGCCCACGCCGATGGTTCGAACCATCGCCGCCCCGGACGACTCGTGACACATGTTCGAGCAATCCGGCAGGTTGTTCGTCCCGAACTGGCGAACGAACAGTTGGTAGAGGAAGGCGGCTTCGTTGCTCGTCCGGCCAGAGGTGTAGAAGGTCGCTTCATCCGGCGAGTCGAGACGCCCCAACTCGCTCGCGATCATTGCGAACGCATCTCCCCAGCTGATCGCCGTGTAGTGGCGCTCCCCCGCCCGCAGCACCAGCGGCTCGACCAGCCGGCCCTGCTCGTTCAGCCATTGATCGGATCGGCTCGCGAGGTCGTCAATCGAATGATCCGCGAAGAAGGCGGCACCGATCTGGCGGCGAGTCCCCTCGGAGGCGATCGCCTTCGCTCCGTTTTCGCAGAACTCGGCTCGGTGCCGTTCGCCGTCAGGACTCGGCCACGCGCAGCTCTGACAGTCGAAGCCGTCCTTCTGATTCACGTCACGGAGCAAGGTCCACGCGCGCCGCACGCCCATTTCGCCGACGGAGACTCTCAGCGTCTCGGCGATCGCGGAAATCCCGGCGGCGGCGTGCTTCGGCGCTCGTACGCGTGCGGGTTCAGCCTCGAGCGGGGTCCGACCGTTCTCGTCGACGCTCTGACTCATGCACACCTCTCCGAGCGGGGCCCAGAGTGATACGGCGGTGCGACCGTCCAGCTTCGGGGGCAGGACCGTCGCGGCCAGGTCGCACCGCCACTGCGGTGGTACCCACCCTGGGTCGGACCTAAACGGCCGACCCTCCGACGATAGTTAGGAGTCCCGACCCGGACCCTTCTCGGGCCCGATCGGGTCGCCGGTCATCCCTTCATACCGAGATGGCGCGAACGCGTCCGAGACGGCCGTGCGGTGCTCGGGGTCGTCATGCAATGCCGCCTCATAGTCGGGCGCGTTCTTCACGGCATCCTTGGTGCACGACAAGTAGATCGTGCGAGTGGCATCGTCCACGCGATCGACGTAGCCGCCGGGCACCATCCGCCGTTTGCCGAAGATCCAGAATCCGGTGTCCACGATGAGACAACTCGACCCGTCGTCGAAGCTCGCTTGGTCAACCTCGCCGACGTGGCCGTCGATGGCCTCCACGCGGTAGCCGACCACATCGAGGGCCCACCCGCCCTGGGTGACGGAATATCCGAACGTCCAAACGTCAACCACTGGTCTCTCCTGCGTGCGGGTTCTACCAAAACCGCGTACCCGATTTCACCGCGCTTCAATCGATCTCGGTGCAGGTCCGGACTTCGAGACGAGCAGGTTTCGCCGGCTCGGACTTCGGGCATCACTGAAGTGTTACCTGGAGTGAGGCAGATATCTCATGATCGAGTCCGTCGAGTTCGTCACCGTCCAATGCCCCGATTGCGGACCGGCGCTGGTCCCGCTCGAAGCTGTGACCCTGCGCATCAACCGTGAGAGCGACCGCGCCGCGATGGCTTTTCCGTGTGTGATCTGCGGGATTCGGACGTCACTTCCCATCACGGCCCACTCGGTGATGCTCCTGCGCGACGCCGGCATCGAACCCGAGTACTGGACCTATCCGCGGGAACTCTTCGAGCGCGATCTCGAGCCAAGAGAGTCTTTTCCCGACCACAGCGTCGAAGGTCTGCTGCGCGAGCTCGAATCCGACATCGACTCGTTCCTGCGTTCCGTCTGACCTTCTCTCTGTCTGACTCGCCGACCCGGTGACCACGGTCACACGTCCGAACGCTTCCTCGCAGCCGGACTACCACCGTGAGGATTGCGATCGTCGGAACCGGGGTGTCAGGGCTCGTCGCCGCCCACGAACTGGCGCCGCACCACGACGTCACGGTCCTCGAGGCCGACTCCCGAGTCGGCGGGCACGCCAACACCGTTGACGTCGAGGTCGATGGACTTCGCCACGCCGTCGACACCGGGTTCATCGTCTACAACGAGGCGAACTACCCGGGTTTCATCCGGCTCCTCGACCAACTCGGAGTCCCGACCCGCCCCACCGACATGAGCTTCGGGGTGTCGGTTGCCCGCACGGGCCTCGAATACCGCGGCTCGAACCTCAACACGCTCTTCGCGCAGCGCGCGAATCTGGTTCGACCCGCCTTTCTCCGCATGCTCGGCGACATCGTCCGGTTCAATCGCTCCGCCCGCCGGCTCGTCCAGCACGAGGTCCGGTGGGGAGACGACGAACGGCTCCCGGCTCGTTCCAACGGCAGCGACGACGACATCTCGATCGCGGAGTTCCTCCGGCGCGGTCAATACTCCGACACCTTCGTCTCCCAGTTCCTCGTCCCGTTCGGCGCCGCGATCTGGTCCGCCGACCCCGAGACTTTTACCCGCTTCCCCATGCGTTCCTACGCTCGGTTCATGGACAACCACGGTCTCCTCGGCCTGGCCGGGCGCCCGCAATGGCGGACTGTCTGCGGTGGCTCGCGCACCTACGTCGAGGCGCTGATCGCACCGATCTCGGACCGCATCCGGTTGAACACTCCGGTCGAGAAGATCGTTCACCGCACCGAGCACGGCGAGTCGCACGTCGAGGTGGTGACATCGGTCGGCGCGCAGACGTACGACCGGGTCATCATCGCCGCGCACAGCGACCAAGCCCTCCGCATGCTCGGAGACGCCAGCCCGGACGAGCAGGAAATTCTCGGAGCGATCGGGTACCAGGCGAACCGAGCCACGCTGCATACCGACGAGCGCATGCTCCCTCGCTCTCCGCGTGCGCGCGCCAGCTGGAACTACTGGGTAGCCCCGGATGAGCAACGGGCCACCGTGACCTACTGGATGAACCTGCTCCAGGGAATCGAGTCCACGCGCCCACTGCTCCTCACCCTCAATCGCGCCGACGCGATCGATCCCGACCGCGTCCTCGCGGAGTTCGAGTACGACCACCCGGTGTTCGATGCCGGTGCTCTGAGCGCGCAACGTCGTCGCCACGAGATCCAGGGCCGCCACGGTCGGTACTTCGTCGGCGCCTACTGGGGCTACGGATTTCACGAGGACGGCGTGCAGAGCGCACTCGAAGTCGTGCGCGCCATCGGCGCGGATTCGTGACCGCGCTCGCGGCCTACGAGGGCACGGTCGTCCACCGTCGCTTCGGATCTCATGCGCGCACGTTTGCGCCGCGTCTGCTGATGGCGTACCTCGACGTCGATGCCTTGCCTGATTCGCTCGACGATCTCCCCGGATGGTCCGGTCGTCGCCCCGCACCGGTGCACTTTCGCCCTCGCGATTTCCTGACCGGCCAGGACGAGCCGCTCGGTCCGGGGGTGCGCTCGTTGGTCGAGTCACGCCTCGGGCGAATACCAGCGGGACCGATCTTTCTTCTCGCCCATCTCCGCACGTTCGGCTGGATCTTCAATCCGCTCGCGGTCTACTACTGCTGGGACGAGGACGGCCGCGGCCTCGATGCCATCGTGCTCGAGGTGACGAACACGCCCTGGAACGAACGTCAATGGTACGTGTTCGACGCTCGCACCGGGACCGAGGCCACGACATCCAAGGCGATGTACGTCTCGCCGTTCTTGCCAATGGGTCTCGATTACCGCGTGTCGTGGACCACGCCCGGTCTCGGCCTCGACCTTTCCATCGTGGTGACCCGCGACGGCCGACCGCTGCTCCGCGCAGAGATGGCGCTTCGTCGTTCGACGCTGAACCGACGGGCGTCACTGCGCCTGCTTGCTCGACACCCACTTGCGCCCCTCCGTGGTTCCGCGGAGATCTACCGAAAGGCACTGAAGCTATGGATGGATCACGCGCCCTTGTATCGCCATTCGAGCACGGCGAAGTCCATGCTCACCTGAAGCCGACGCCTGAGACCGTCCGGACCCGGATCGCCCGGACCGTCATCGAGCAACTCGTGACCCGTGTGCGCGGCGGTTCGCTCTCGCTCGTCGACGCAACGGCTCACGAAGTCTGCTCTCGGCCCAACTCCGTGACGTCCGTCGGTGCCATTGACGTGCGCCTCGACGTGCACGACGACCGGTTCTACGCACGGCTCGTGCGCGATGGAAGCGTCGGGCTCGGCGAGTCCTACGCCGACGGGTGGTGGGACACCGACGACCTGACCGGGCTGTTGCGTCTGGCGTTGCGGAGCCTCCGCCCGACCCATGCACTCCGGGACCGAGCGCACCGAATCGCCACGCCGTTGCTCGACCCGATCAGCCGGCTGCGTCCCCCCAGCCCGGACCGAGACGTCCGCCAGGTGCGCGCGCACTACGACCTCGGGAACGAGTTCTTTCAACGGCTGCTCGACGACACGATGGCGTATTCGTGCGCGATCTTCGACCGGCCCGACACGCCGCTCGTGGACGCATCCCGCGCGAAGTTCGACCGCATCGCCGGCCTGCTCGACCTGCGCCCCGGCGACCGACTCCTCGAGATCGGCACCGGCTGGGGTGGCTTCGCACTGCACGCCGCCCACCACTACGGCGCGTCGGTGACCACCACCACCGTGTCCGCCCGGCAATACGAGTACGTGCAATCTCGGGTCGCCGACGCCGGCCTCGGTCACCTCGTCACGGTGCTCGATCGCGACTACCGCGAGGTCGCGGGCACCTTCGACAAAGCCGTCGCCATCGAGATGATCGAAGCGGTGGACTGGCGGGACTACGAGACGTTCTTCCGGTGCGTCTCGGAACGACTCAAGCCCAATGGCGTGTTGGCGATGCAAGCGATCGTGGTTCCCGACGGGCAGTTCGACCGGCTGAAGCGCCACACGGACTTCATCAAAGCCGCCATTTTTCCCGGAGGGTGTCTGCCGTCTCCGCAGGCGTTGGAGCGAGCCGCCAAGCCCTACGGATTCCGTCAGACTCGTCAGGACGAGTTCGGTCGTCACTACGCAGAGACCTTGCGCCGCTGGCGACGCAACCTGGAAACCATCACCCCCGAGCTGGTGGCTCGGCCGCAGCTCGGGCTGGATCGGCGTTTCGCTCGGCTGTGGGATTTCTACTTCTCGTACTGCGAAGCCGGGTTCGACGAGGACTACATCGACGTCGTCCAGAACCTGTACACCAAGTCACCGTGAGGCGCACTCACTCGTCGTCCACCAACTCCGACCGGTAGGTAGCACGCAGGTCGTGCAGGCCGGACTCGTCCACGTCCTCAATGGCGACGAGTCGCTGATCGGCGCGATCCAAGGCCCGGAGCAACTCATCCAGCTTCAACTGCACCGCGCGGTCGTTGTGGTTCTGGGTGTGCTGCAGCGCGAACAGTGCGTAGAGCGCGAGCAACGGAATACCAATGCTGCCAATGAGTTCCCACGATCTGGGAAAGTCCAGCAGGACGCCGACGCCGAACCACGCGATCGCAAACACCGTGGTCAAGCCGAACGCCCACGGCGACCCAAGCGCGTCGGTCAGCGCGTGTGAAGCCCGTAGTGCCGGGCCGTGATTGCGAGAGAAATCATGATCGGACGCGATGACCGCGTCGTTGACGTCAGTGCTGGTCACACGAGCGCCATTCTGAACACGAGTTCGACGTGCAGTACCGCACTCACCTCGAAAAGGAGTACTCCGCCGTGGCCCATGGTGACGCGATACCCCGCGCCCCGTCCGGAGAAACGTTGTCGGCGATCAGCTCGTCGAAGGCGGCGAGGTAACCCGCCGACATCCGCTCGGCGGTGAACCGTCGCGCCGTGGCGCGGCAGTTGTCCGGGTCGATCTCTTCGAGCCGGCCCACCGCGGCGACGAGACCGTCGAGATCGTCGCAAATGAACCCGGTGACCCCGTCCTCGAGGATCTCGGGAACCGACCCTCGCCGCAGAGCAATCACCGGCGTCCCTGCCGCCAACGACTCGATCATCACCAGGCCGAAGGGCTCGGGCCAATCACTCGGGAAAATCGTGGCCGACGCCGCGCCGTAGAACTCCGGCTTGTCGTACTCAAGCAACTCTCCCAGGAACTCCACGCCGTGGGCGTGGAACAGCGGTTCGATGAAGTCCTGGTGATACACGAGATCGGTCGGGTCGACCTTGGCCGCAACCCGAAGCGGGACCCCGCTCCGCCGCGACACCTCGGCGGCGAGGTCCGGCCGCTTCTCGCGGTTGATCCGACCGACGAAGCACAGGTAATCACCGTGGCTCGATGGCGCATCGAGATAGGCCGAGAGGTCCAGCCCGTTCGGGACCGTCGCCCGCCAGTTCAGATCGAGGCCTGAGACTGCTTCCCGCTGGTGATTGCTGATCGACACGAGGGGAACCTCGGGATACTGCAGGAACTCACGCTGCGCGACATCGAGGTCGAGCCGGCCATGGAGGGTCACCACCGTCGGGATGGTGGGGTTGCCGGCGGCAAACC
>JANLTQ010000520.1:0-1587 GCA_031363005.1 Acidimicrobiia bacterium
CGTCTTCCTGACCCTCACCGGCTCGCGTCCCGAGCCAGAACCCGATACCGCGGCCGTCGATGACGAGCCCGCCTCCGCTCGCAGAGGAGCCGCATGACCACCAACATGTTCACCGACGCCCGGGTGCTCGCCCGCCGCAACGTCGAGCACATCCGCCAAGTCCCCGAGAAGCTCACGAACGTCACGATCCAGCCGCTGATGTTCGTACTGCTCTTCGCCTACGTCTTCGGCGGCGCAATCGCCGTGAAGGGCGGGACGTATCAGGAGTACCTGATGGGTGGAATCCTCATTCAGACGCTCGCGTTCGCGTCGATGAACCCGGCCCAGACCGTGGCCACGGACTTTCAGAGCGGTTCGATCGACCGCTTCCGGTCCTTGCCGATTCCCCGCTCGGCGTATCTGCTCGGACACTTCTTCGCCGAGATGCTCGGTTCGCTGCTCACCATCGCGATCCTGCTCGGCACCGGACTGATCGTCGGGTGGCGCACGCACGGAAGTGTGTTGGAAGTCAGCGAGGCACTCCTGCTCCTGCTCGCGTTCTCCGCCTCTGTCGTGTGGCTCGGACTGTGGCTGGGCATCGTCGTGCGCTCGCCGGACGCAGTGATGGGCATCGGGTTCGTCGTGGTCTTCCCGCTCACGTTCATCTCGAACGCGTTCGTGCCGATCTCCTCCATGCCGACGGTCCTGCAGTGGATCGCGAGCCTCAACCCGATCAGCGTGCTGATCGCGGCAGTGCGGGAACTGTTCGGCAACCCGGTCACACCGGTCACGCACCACATCTGGCCGATGGACCATCCGGTCGCGGCCGCCTGGCTGTACACCGCGATCCTGCTCGTGGGCGGGTACCTGCTCGCGCAGCGCCGCTACCGCGCGCGCACCACCGAGTAGGCCAGGCTCAGCGCGCCGGTTGGTACACGCCGAACTCGTCGCGCAGGACGTCGGAGACCTCACCCAGCGTTGCGTAGGCGCGCAACGCGTCCTTCATCGGGTACAGCAGGTTGGCGGTGCCCTGCGCGGCGGTCCGGACATCGGCGAGCGCGGCGTCGACCGCAGCCTGGTCTCGCCGGGCCCGCAGCGCCTTCAGGCGCGCCGATTGCTGGCGCTCCAACTCGGGGTTGATCGGGAACACGTCGGCCGGGTCGCGCGTCGGGTCCGCGAACTTGTTCAACCCGACGATGATCTTCTCGCCGTCGTCAACGGCCTTCGCCCATTCGAACGCGGCGCGCTCAATCTCGTCCTGCATAAAGCCGGCCTCGATTGCGGAAACCGCCCCGCCGAGTGCATCGACGCGTTCGATGTACTTCCACGCCCCGGCTTCCACCTCGTTGGTGAGCGACTCCACGAAGTAGGAACCCGCGAGCGGATCCACGGTCTCGGTCATGCCCGTCTCGTACGCCACGATCTGCTGGGTACGCAGCGCGATCTTGGCGGCGCGTTCGGTGGGCAGACCAAGGGCTTCGTCGAATCCGTTGGTGTGCAGACTCTGCGTCCCACCGAGCGCGGCCGCCATCGCTTGCAGCGCGACCCGCACCACGTTGTTCTCCGGCTGCTGTGCGGTGAGCATCGAGCCCGCGGTCTGGGTGTGGA
>JANLTQ010000574.1:0-3078 GCA_031363005.1 Acidimicrobiia bacterium
GCCATCGAGTCCCCGAACTGGACGACGCCCTCATCGCGCAACTCCAACGCGGTGCGCACACCACCCTGTTGGGCAACGGCAACACCATCGTGGTGGAACTCTCCGAGGCGTTGGCCAAGGTCGTGCCCGTCGACGAGCCGCACTTCCTCTACGCGTCGGACGGTGCCAGCGCAGTCGAGCAGGCTCTGAAGATCGCGTTCCAGTACTGGGTCAACCGCGGGATGGAAGGCAAAACCACGTTCGTCGGTTTCGGCGGCGCGTATCACGGCGACACGATCGGCGCGCTCTCCCTCGGTGGTAGCGGCTTCGGCACGAGCATCTTCGACCCGCTGCGGTTTCCCGTCCTGCGCGCCCCCGAGTTCGCGGATCCCACGTGCTTCGACGTCGCGTGCCAACTCATCGCCGACCACGCCCACGAACTCGCCGCCGTCATCATCGAGCCGTTGGTACAAGGCGCGTCCGGGATGCAGATGTGCGCGCCCGAAGACCTGCAACGTCTCGCCGGCGCGTGCCGCGACCACCGCGTGCTGTTGATCTGCGATGAGATCGCCACCGGCTTCGGTCGCACCGGCACCCTCTTCGCCAGCGAACTCGCGGGCATCCGGCCCGACCTGCTCTGCCTCGGCAAGGGCATGACCGCGGGTTACCTCCCAATGTCCGCGACGGCCGCGAGCGGAGCCGTGTTCAACGCCTTCCTCGGCCCGGACCTCTCCGAGAAAACGCTCTACCACGGCCACTCCTACAGCGGGAACGCGCTCGGCGCCGCGGTCGCGCTTCGCCATCTCGAACTCATCGAGGCATGGGACGTGCTCGAGAACGTTCGCGAGCGATCGCAGGAGTTGGAACAACTGCTCGACGATCGCATCGCACCGCTCGAGCAGGTGCGCGAGACGCGAATCCGTGGCCTCATGAGTGGCATCGACCTGGCCCCACCGCGTGACGGGCTGCGTTGGGGACGCAAGGCCAGCGCGGGTGCAGTCGCACGCGGCGTACTGATCCGCCCGATCGGCGACACGGTGATCCTCATGCCGCCGCTCACCGTCACGTCCGAGGAACTGCACTCGACGGTCCGCGCGCTCCACGACTCGATCGCAGAACTCGACGACGCGTGAACTGGACGGAGTGGAGCGAACACGAGACCCAGCGCATTCACGCGGTCGACCAATGGCGCGCACCACGGGACTTCGACGGCATCGGTCCGGCCGGAACGCTCGCGCCTGACGGCCGGTCGGTCATCCACTTCGCGTCCAACGACTATCTCGGTCTGACCCACCATCCGGCGGTGGTCGCGGCGGCCCATGACGCCCTCGACCGGTGGGGCACCGGCGCCGGCGCGGCACGGCTCATCGTGGGCAGCCGGCCGATCCATTCCGAACTCGAAGCTGCGCTCGCCGGGTGGAAACACGCCGAGGCTGCGGTCCTCTTTCCCACCGGTTTCGCGGCCAACCTCGGCGTGCTCAGCACCTTCGCCGATGCCGATGCGCTCATCTGCTCGGACGAGCTCAACCACGCGTCCATCATCGACGGCACCCGCCTCGCTCACGCCGACGTCGCGATCTATCCGCACCGCGACCTCGAAGCGCTCGACGCCTTGATCAAAGAACGCGCCCATGGTCGCAGGGTCGTCATCGTCTCGGACACCGTCTTCTCCATGGACGGCGATGTCGCCGACACGACGGTCCTCGTTGCCCTCGCGGCGCGCGTCGGCGCATTGTTGATCCTCGATGAAGCGCACGCGGTGCTCGGTCCGGACCTGCACCCTCCTGCCGATGCGGCGGTCCTGCGCGTCGGCACCCTGTCCAAGACGCTGGGCGCGCTCGGGGGCTTTGTCGCCGGGCCGCGCCTGCTCACCGACCTGATCGTGAACCGCGCCCGTTCGTACATCTTCACCACCGCGCCGACCCCGGCGGACACCGCGGCCGCCCTCGCGGCCGTGCACGTCGTCACGAGTCCCGAGGGCGACGAACTGCGGTCCCGTCTCCGCACCAACATCGACCAACTCGTCGAAGGTCACCCGTCGCCGATCATCCCCATCGTGTGTGGCTCCGAAGATCGCGCGCTCGACGCGGCCGCGGCACTTCTCGAACGCGGTCTGCTCGTCCCCGCCATCCGACCCCCCACCGTGGCGCCCGGCACGGCGCGGTTGCGGATCGCGCTCTCGGCGGCGCACACGTTGGACCACGTACGCGATCTGCGCATCGCGCTCGACGAGTTGGGACTGAGACGCCCATGAACTCCTCGATCTTCGTTGCCGGCACCGGGACCGATGTCGGCAAGACCTGGGTGCTGACCCGCCTCATCACCGAACTCCGATCGCGCGGTCACGAGATTCGCGCCCGGAAACCCGCGCAGTCCTTCGCTCCGTCCGAACTCGGAACCACCGACGCCGAACTTATCGGCGCAGCGTGCGCCGAAGCCGCGACGGTCGTCTGCCCCGCCCACCGCTGGTACGAAACGCCGATGGCACCGCCGATGGCCGCCGCTGTGCTCGGCCGTCCGCCGTTCTCCATTGCGGACCTGGTCCGTGAGATCGGCACCCAGACCGAAGGTTTCGTCGAGGGCGCCGGCGGTCCGAGGTCGCCCATTGCGAGTGACGGCGACAACGTCGACCTCGCTCGCGCGCTCGGTGCCGGACTCGTGGTGCTCGTGGCGGACGCCGGCCTCGGAACCATCAACGCGGTCG
The DNA here is from genome assembly GCA_031363005.1 of Acidimicrobiia bacterium. Classification (GTDB taxonomy): domain Bacteria; phylum Actinomycetota; class Acidimicrobiia; order IMCC26256; family JAENVU01; genus JAENVU01. The sequence goes on from JANLTQ010000574.1 coordinate 2,684, forward strand.
AGCTGAGCGTGACGGCGTTTCACGGCTTCGAGGTGATCGTCTTCGTGAACCGGTTCGACCGGACCGACGATCTCCACCGGCGGAATCGGGAGTGGCTCACCGAGGCCGGGCACCGAGTCGAGACCGAGATCGACGCGCTTGCTGATCACCTCGGTCCACGACTTTCGTAGTTTCTGAGCACTGTTGCCGCTGATTCCACCGATTCGAGGCATCGAAACGAGGGATTCCTTGCTTCAGGGGGCTCGGAGCGGCCACACTGTATCGATGGCCCGAACGACGAAACCCGCCGAGAAGGCGCGCACCAAGGTCGTGGTCGACGACGTCGACAAGGCCTTGATCGAGGCACTCCAAGAGGATGGGCGCCTGCCGTACACCAAGCTCGCAGTCGAGGTCGG
>JANLTQ010000592.1:0-8582 GCA_031363005.1 Acidimicrobiia bacterium
CGCAGATGATCCGCGAATTGGTCGGCGAGATCGGCGAGGGCTTCCCGACCCGTCGACTTCAGGTACGCGGACATCCGGGCGTCGTAGTGTAACAGCGAACAGGTGGCTCCGATCTCCGCGCCCATGTTGCAGATGGTGGCCTTGCCCGTGGCCGAGATCGAGCTCGCACCGGGGCCGAAGTACTCGACGATCGCGCCGGTGCCGCCCTTCACCGTGAGGATGCCCGCGACCTTCAGAATCACGTCCTTCGGCGACGCCCAGCCGGACAGCTCACCAGTGAGCCGCACTCCGATGTGCTTCGGCACACGGGTGTTGAACGGCCAACCCGCCATCACGTCGACGGCGTCCGCGCCGCCGACCCCGATGGCGATCATGCCGAGCCCACCCGCGTTGGGGGTGTGGCTGTCCGTGCCGATCATCATCCCGCCGGGAAACGCGTACTGCTCGAGCACGACCTGGTGGATGATCCCCGAGCCTGGCTTCCAAAATCCGATCCCATACTTCGCGCTCACGGTGCGCAGGAACTCATAGACCTCCGAGTTCACGTCGATCGCGTTCTTCATGTCGGCATCCGCGCCGGTGCGCGCCTGGATCAAGTGGTCACAGTGCACGGTCGTGGGGACCGCGACACTGGGGAGGCGCGCCAAGGTGAACTGCAACAGCGCCATCTGCGCGGTCGCGTCCTGCATCGCGACCCGGTCCGGGCGGTAGTCGCCGTACGCAGCTGCACGTTCCAGACCGATGGTCTCCGGCTGGTCGGCGTGCGCGATCAGGATCTTCTCCGCAAAGGTGAGGGCCCGGCCGAGGCGGCGGCGGGCGATCTCGGTGCGCTCGGGGAAGCGCTCGTACGCGGCGCGCACCAGCTCAATGGGGGTAGTGGGAACGACGGGTCCGGATGTGGGGGTCTCAGCCATGAGTGACTCCAGTGAGATGGGGGGCGGGAAACTCGACTTCGAGGGCGGTCGATTGGGCGGGATACCGGTGCTCGGACACCATGACCGCATCGCCGGAGCGATCGTAGGTGACCCGTCGACACGCGAGGAGGGGGTCGCCGGCGTGTCCACCGAGCCGGCGAGCTTCAACGCGGTCGGCCGCGGTGGCGGTGATGGTCTGCACGACTCGTCCGGCATCGACGCCGTGCAGCGGCAATAGGTCATAGAAGGTCGCGCGCTCGACGTCGGCCCGACTCACGTGCGCGCCGACGGCCATCGGGAGCCAGACGGTCACGAGCGCGAACGGCTCACCGTTCGCGAGATTGAGCCGGAGCACTCGCAACACTTCTGCGTCGGCCGCGACCCCGAGAGTCTTTGCCACCTCCGGCGGCGCCGCTTCGAAACCGAACTCGAGCACTCGACGCTCGGGTTTCGCACCGGCGGTTTCGAGCGCGGACTCGATGGTGGTGACCCGTCCGAGCGGTTGGCGGACCGGGTCGGTGGCGACGAACCACCCGGCGCCCCGGCGGCTCGTGATCAGCCCTTCCTCGCGCAGCAATTCCAGCGCACGACGCACCGTGACCCGGGAGACGTGATGGGTTTCTCCGAGCTCGGCTTCGCTCGGCAGCGCTCCAACCAACCCACCGCCGACCGCCGCCCTCAGCTCATGTGCCACGTCCAGGTACCGCATAACCTGTATGGTACTTGTATTCCCACGAGCAAGTCAAGCCCGCCCTCGCGCGCAACTCGGTCGGAGATCTAACCAACCGTGATGGTGCCCTTCATCTGGGTCGGGTGGTACTCGCAGTGGAACTCGTAGGTCCCGGCCTTCGCGCCCTTCACCGTCGCGGTCTTGCTGGAGCCGGGCGGGAGGTCGACATTGACCTTCAACTTTTCGATCGTCAGGTTGTGTTTCGCTGCGCCGTCGTTCGTCGCTGAGATCGCGACCGTCTTCCCGGCCGTGAGATCGATGGTCGCAGGCGTGAAGGAAAAGTCCTTCGCCGTCACACTCGGACCGTCGCCGCCAGCCCCAGTCGGCTTCGACGGCGTGGCGGTCGGCTTCGAATACGCGCCCCCGGACGACGACGAACTCGATCCACATGCGGCGAGACCACCCGCGCAAGCGACGATGACAGCAAGACGCACGATTCGTGACACAGATCTTCTCCAGCTCGCGGAGAGCCAGCATGGCATTCCAGGGTCCACGAATCCATCGGATCTTGGTCGTAGTACCCCCACGCCGTTTTGGCGTCCAGAAGTGCTCTGAGAGCGCGCGTGAGGACGCCAAAAGTGTGTGGATCTACCCATAGCGCTGTTCCTTGAAGGGGTCGGCGTAGTCGTGGTAGCCGTTGCGCTCCCAGAAGCCGGGCTCGTCGTGGTCGAGCAGGTCGATCCGGCGAAGCCACTTCGCGGACTTCCAGAAGTACAGGTGTGGCACCACCAAGCGCACCGGACCGCCGTGAACGGGTTCGATCGGAGCACCGTCGAATTCGAACGCGACGAGGGCCTCATCACCGAGGACATCGGGGAGGGGCAGGTTGGTGGTGTAACCGTGCTCGGCCGTTTCGAGAATGTGGGTGGCCGATGGGAGGGCACCGCCACACTCGGCGAGCACATCACGCACGCGCACCCCGCGCCACCGAGTGTCGAACTTCGACCACTTCGTCACGCAGTGGATGTCGGTCACGATCTCGTTGGCTGGAAGCGCCATGAGTTCGGCCCACGAGAATGCTCGCGGCGCGTCGACGAGACCGCCGATCTCGAGCGACCAATCCGAACCGTCTGGCGCGAACGTCGGCACGTCGCCTACGTGCAGGACGGGAAACCGCTCGGTGAAGTACTGCCCCGGCGGCAGCCGTGAGGGGTCGATCCCTTGTTCGGCGAGGGCCGCCCGATTGCGCGAGAAGAAACTCATGCCTTGTCGTCTCCTCTCCCCTACATCCATTACGACCAAACTCGCCGCTGATGCCGTCTTCGACGCCTGACATCACGCAGGTCGGTCTACAGGCGGGGCGATTCCGGCCGATATCAGGGGTATGGACCCCGGCCCGCGAGAGACCGCCGGCACCACGATCTGTCTGATCGTGCGGTACGTCCGCCACCACGCGGGCGCCGATGCGGTGAAGCGCGTGCTCGAACTCGCGGGCGAAACCCGTTCGCTCGAGGAACTCGAGGACCAGGACCGGTGGAGCACCTACGAGCAGAAGATCGCGCTCTTCGACGCCGCGTGCATCGTGCTCGACGATCCCGATGCCGTGCTGCACATGGGGGAAGCCGCACTCGATCACCAGGTTGGTTCGGGCATCCGCATCTTGATTCGTGCCCTCGGATCCCCGCAGATGGTGCTCGCGAACGTGGCCAGGGCGTGCCCGAAGTTCTCGACCGTCGCCACCATGACCGCCGAAGAGGTGAACCAGAGCCGCGCCGGCTCCGTGTACCGCGTCACCTATCGGCTCCACGAGGGAAAGACCCCGCATCGCGGCGACTGCCAACTCAACATCGGGTTGATGCGCACGATCGGACCGATCTTCGGTCTCCCTCCGCTCGCGATCGAGCACACCGCCTGCCAGGTCGATGGCGCCCCCGAATGCCGGTACACGGTGAGCTGGTCGCGCCGGCGGTTCGGTCGGACACGCGCCGAGCTGCGAGCGCGAAACGATCAGGTCGATGCGCTCACCGCCCAGATCGCGCTCCTGCAGTCGACCACCGAAGACCTGGTGTCATCCGACGATGTCGATGCTGTCCTCGGGCGCATCGTCACCCGTGCCGGACGCGCAGTGAGTGCGCCCCGCCACCTGCTGGCCCTGTACGAACACGAGACCATTTCGACCTCGGTCCACGCCGACGGCATCGCCGCCGATGAACTCGACGCGGTTGCGGCCACCGTGCTCGCCGCGCCATTGGGAATCAACGATCATCAGATCGTCATCGAAGTCGCGTCCGACCGCCATACCTACGGCCGCTTGGCGGCCTTCTACGAAGGTCATCAGTTCTTCGAACATGAAGCGGCGTTGCTCGGCACCTACGCACGCAGTGCCGCCGTCGCCCTCGATGCCGCCACCGCGCTCGAGAGTGCCCGCCGGCGTGGCGCCGTGACCGAGGCGCTCCTCGGCCTGGCCCGTTCGCTCGCCGAACCGTCGAACCCGGCGCGGGTGGCTCGCGTCGTCGCCAGCGCCATGCCCGAAATTCTCGGCGTGGACGGAGCGGCGGTACTGCTCTGGGACCCCGAAACCGAGACCCTCCAGGTCGCGGGTCGCTCTGGATGGGCCAAGGACTTGCGCGAACTGGTCGCGCACTTCGAGATCAGCGTTGCGGCATCGCCCGGGCTCCAGGACTACCTCTACGCACCGGCACCGACGATCATGCGCCTCGACAAGCCGGATCCGGGACCGGTGGCCGCCATGCTGAGGCCGCTCGGCGTCCCGGCCCTTGCCGTGGCACCACTCCACGCGCATCCCGGCGGTCTGTTCGGTCTCGCCATCGCCTCCGTTTCCGCAGCCGATGAGATCCGAAGCGCCGCGATCGTCGAACGCCTCGCAGCCATTGCCGACCAAACCGCTACGGCGATCCAGAACGCAACGCTGATCGAGCAGATGCGTCACCAAGCCGCGCACGACGCGCTGACCGGCCTCGCCAATCGCTCGTTGGCCGACGAGGAACTCGAGAAGGCGGTCGCGCGATCCACGCGGGACCAGTCACCCCTCAGCTTGCTGTTCATCGATCTCGACGACTTCAAAGCCGTCAATGATCGATTCGGCCACGGCGCCGGAGATCATGTGCTGCAAACGATTGCCCGTCGGCTGGTCGACACTGCTCGCTCGGGTGATTCCGTTGCCCGCCGGGGCGGCGACGAGTTCACCATGATGTTGCCGGGTGCAAGCCGCTCCGATGCGTTCGCAATTGCCGAACGGCTCCGCACGGTGATCAGACAAGGCATCGTGCTGGGCGAGGAACTCGTCCGGGTCCACGCCAGCGTCGGAGTGGCAACGGCTCCGTTCGACGGCGCGAGCGGCGACGCGATCGTGCGCTGCGCGGACAGCGCGATGTACCGGGCGAAAGAAAACACCCGCGTGATGTGCTCAGTGAGCCATCACGCGGGTGCTTGAACCATCCGGCTTCGAGGTCACGACCTCGAAGGGCGAAACAATGGGTCAGCGTTCGACTTCCTCGACCACCACGCTGGACATGACGTCGCCGACTTCCGTTGCCAAGGCAACGTCCATACCGCTGGTGACGTACCCGAACAGGTTGTAGTCCTTGGTCAGCTTCCGGGTGCAGTCATCGGTGGTAATGAAGAACTGCGAGCCGTTGGTGTTCGGGCCGGAGTTGGCCATCGCCACCGCGCCGAGCGTGTACTCGCCCTGCACCGGCTCGTCCCGGAACTGGTATCCCGGGCCGCCGCGACCGCTGCCTTCAGGACACCCACCCTGGATGACGAAGTCGGGAACCACGCGGTGGAACGTCAAACCGTCGTAGAAGCCCTGGCGGGCCAGACCCACGAAGTTGTTCACGGAGTTGGCCGCGAGCGCGGGGTCCAGATCCATGACGATCGTGCCGCGATTGGTGGTGATGGTGGTGCGGTAGAGCTTCGAACCGTCGATCTGGTACTCGGGAGCCTCGGGCATCGGATTCCTCTCGGGGGGTGAGGGCGGGTCAGGGCGTGCTGGTACTGGGAGTGCTGGATGATGTGCGTCCGGCCTCGACGGCTTGGGCGAGCAACGTGCGTACCTGCGCGGCGAGGGGTGAATCCGGGGCGCGCACAAGGTACCGCTGGAACTGGGCGATCGCCCCCTCCGGGTCCTTCTTGTCCCGGAAGAGAATGATCCCCTTGAACGCACGAGCGTCTGCGTACTGCGGGTCGACCTCGATGGCCTTGTCCAGGAGCTTCAATGCATCGTCAGGAAAGCCCTGCAAGCGGATGAGCCAACCGCTGTAGGTGAACGGTTCCGGGTTCTTCGGGTCCAGCCGGGCCGCAGCACTGAACTGGGCGATTGCGTCGGGCGCGTCCTGGTTGCCCATCAGCGCCCGCGCCAACGCCAAGTGGGCCTGCGGGTCATTCGGGTTGGCCGTGACCGCGGCCTGGAGCTTTTTCAACCCCGCATCAGCGGCCGCCTGCTGTTGTTCGGTCGAGACCTGCTGACCAGTGATCGTCTGGCCGGGAAGGCGCGCCCCGAGGCCGTACGCGAGCGCGACCGACGCGGCGACGGCAAAAGCCACCACACCCAGTCCGACGAGAATTCGGCGACCGGACTTGGGCGGCGCGCCCGACTCGACCGGTACCGCATCCCCGTCGAGTTGGTGCAACACCCGCGCCGCGCGCGCGGTGTAGTCGCGCTTCAGTCGCTCGTAGGTGACGTCGTCCATGTTGCCGTCGGCGCGTTCCGCGTCCAGGTCGTCGAGCGACCGGAACAGGAAATCTCGCTCGTTGTCGAGCACCTTCGGATCGATCATCATCTGTCCTCTTGGCCCTGCGGGCCGGGCCGGACGGGCCACACTTCGCTGTCCGACCGGCCGCGATCGCGTGCCATCTCCGCTGCGTTCTTGTTTCCCTTCGTAGCGCGGCGTTCGGCCACGAATGCGGTGTCGGCGTCGGTCGGCGTGAGTCGCGGCTGGCGCGCCCACCGACGCAGCGCGAATCCGAGGGCCGCAGCACCGAGCAGCAGTCCGAGCACCGGGAGAATCCACACCCAGATCCCGACGCCCCGACTCGACGGATTCAACAACACCGACTCTCGATACTTGCCGACGTAAAACCCACGGATGGTTTCGTCCGAGTCGCCACGATGCACACGTTCCGCGATGTCGCGTCGCTCGATCCGTGCCGACGCGGTGGCGCTCTCCGCGACCGAGAGTCCTTCACAGTCCACACACCGGAGTTCCGAAGCGAGCCGACGTACGCGCGCCGACTCACTTTCGTCACCACCTCCGGGCCAGAGTGCGACGGCCAGCACACCGATCACCACGAGACCGAGCAGCACCCACGCGATCCGCCTCGAGCGCGTCACCCGCTCAGCATCGACGAACGCGTCCGCTGCGCTCATCTCCCGCCCTGACCGACGCGGGCCATGCGGTCCAGGTCCGCGGCGCGCATAGGACCGAGGATGGATCCCACGACGATGCCGCTCGGATTGATCACGAACGACTCCGGTTGACCTCGGGTTGCGTAGTCCAACGTCGCGGCTTCGGCACCCCGGTCGTTCTGCACCGCCCAGCCCATGTGGTCCTCACGAGCCGCGGCGCGGATGGCGCCGGGGCTGTCGTCGCGCGGGATACCCACCATCACCACCGAGTCATCACCCGAATGGTCGGCGTACCACCGTTGCAGCGCCGGCAGCTCGTCCCGACACGGAAGACACCACGAGTTCCAAAAGTTCACGATCACGGTCTTCCCGGTGAGATCACCGAGGCTGAGGGCGGTGCCGTCGAACTTCGTGAGGCGAAAGTCCGGCGCCGGCTTTCCGAGCAACAGGCTCGTGTTGTACTCGGCGCGCGGGTCGGTGCCGACGTTGACCGCGAGGATCACGGCCAGGAGCGCCACGACAACACCCACGCCCAACGCAACCCACCGCAACGGATGTTTCATGGCCGGTCAGCACCCACCGGTTGTTTCGACGCGCGCTCGGTCGCGCGGTTCGCCGTCGCACTGCCGTCTGCGCTTGGGTCCTCGTCGTCATCGTCGTCGGGAGTGTCCGAACGCGGTGAACGAATGACCCGGCGCCGAACTCGGGGGGCGAGGGCCACGATCGTGCCGAGCGCCATCATCACGCCACCGACCCAGATCCAGAGGGTCATCGCCTGAATGGAAACGCCGACGGTGACGCGGCCGCGCTGGTCGGGTGACCGCACCAGCGTGAGGTACACATCCTCCAACGCGCCGGTCCGAACCGACGGCGTCCCGATGCCTTGGTTGGCATTGCGGAACGTCGAGATGGCCGGCGCGTAGGTCCCGAGATCGTCGCCGCCGCGCGAGATCGCAAGATCGGCCGAGACCGAGTTCTTCTGATCGCTCTTCGTGGCGTGGGAACCGAGGTACCGCACGGTGTACCCGTCGACGGTGGCGCGCTCGCCCACGTTCAGCCGCACTTCCCGCTTGGCACCGAACGACCCCGACGCCGCCAGCGCGACCGCAATGACCACAACCCCCGAATGCACGACGAGCCCGCCGTAGCGCCGAGGATTCCCACCGACGGTGTTGGCCAGCCCGCGCCCCCAACCAACCGAGTCGGCCCGCCGTCGGGCCCGCACCGCGACGAACGTCTCGCGAACGATGGCCGAGAGACTGAAGGCGGCAAGTCCGAAGCCGATCACCGTGGACCAGTCACGCGTCCAGGCCACGAGCGTGACGAGCATCGCCGCGGCGCCGACGTAGGCCGGAATGATCAGACGGTTTTGCAAGACCTCACCGCTCGTTGCTCGCCACGGCAGCGCCGGTGCGATCGCCATGAGGAACAGCAAGAGGAGTCCGAGCGGTGTGGTCATCCGATCGAAGTACGGCGCACCGACCGACAACGTGCTGCCCCGCACCGCCTCAGCGAGGAGCGGGAACACCGTGCCGAGCAGGACGACGAACGCGAGGCCGGCGAAGAGCAGGTTGTTCGCGAGGAAGGCGGCTTCGCGCGAGACCGGCGAATCGATTCGACCGGGGGTGTG
>JANLTQ010000593.1:0-3083 GCA_031363005.1 Acidimicrobiia bacterium
CGTTGAACGCAGCGATGGCGCCGGCGGACGAACCGCCGACCGCGATCCGGTCAGGGTCGATCCCGTAGGTCGAGGCGTTGGTGCGCAGGAAGCGCACCGCGGTCTGAGTGTCTGCCGTCGCTTCCTGAATGGCAGGTACACAGTTGGACAGGTTCCCCGAGCAACCCGGAGACTCGAGGCGGTAGTTGATGGACACGTTCACGAAGCCCATCTTGGAAAAGGTGTTGGATTGGTCGACGAGTTCCCCCGAGGACTTGTTGCCGCAGCAGAACGATCCTCCGTGCACCCACACGATGGCCGGTCGGCTGGTCACGGTGTCGCCGGTCGGCTGGTAGAGGTCGAGCTTGAGGTCGATCACCGCGTTCGAGAGGTTGGTCGCGCTGCCGTACGAGATGTCGTTGGTGACCGTTACCGCGTTGAAGATCGCGTCTCGATATCGGAGCGGAGCATTGCCGGGCGGCGCAACCCGGGGGTAGTTGCAGCCGGCCGCGGTGACGACGAGGGCTGCGAGGATCGGGAGGATGAACCGTCGACGCATCGCCCGATGGTCGTGCGTCACGACTGCCCGAGTCAAGGTCAGGCGGCCGGACGGGGCTATTTAGGGCTCAGGAACCAGAGGTAGACGAGCAGATGGACGCCGATGTCGTGCAAGTTCTCGACGCTGACTCGTGTGCGACTCGCGAGTTGTTCCATGGCCGCAACTTCGACGGGATCCGTATAGGTGGCGACGAGCGAACTCGGGCCGGCGCTCGGAACCGGGGGTGTGAGCGGCCCCAGGCCTGCGGGTTGGGTCAGAAAGTCGAAGTAGCGGACGAGCCGTGCACCGGTGATGAGCGCCTCGGACCTCGGGATCGCGAAGAAGTCTGCCGCAGCATTGATCGAGGCGAGGTCGGCCGCCGAGACCAACACCGTGTACCGCGCGGGCACGCCGGTGCTGCAACACACGTCGAACACGAAGACCGCGTACCGCAGCGGATCGCCGCTGCTGCGGCCGTCGTACCCGTCGAGCACGAACAGCTGGCCGTTGATCAGCTCGATCGCACGACTGTCCTTCATGCCGAAGGGTTTCAGATCGATACTCCAGCCGGGAACGAGAGACTTTGTGCTCCAGTTCGCCCGCAGGAACCTGACGGACGAGTTCACCACGAGCAGATCGTTGCCGTCGGCCGAGAAGCTCATACCGAAGATGCCCGACACGCCCGTCACGCGAAACGCCGGGCCCGGGGAGTTGGTCGGGTAGTCATAGGTGCGCAGGTCGCTGCCCGCGCCGACGTAGATCCGGTGGTCGCCGGGATGCCAGGCGGCGGCGGTGTAGTCGGAGCCGGCGGGCAACGGCTGATATGAGTCGGGGTGGAACGTGCGGTCGCTGCCCCGCCGCAATCGGAACACCGTCGGGAGGACCGAACTCGTGCAGCACTTTCCGTTGAATGCGTACAGCGTGTCAGTGTTCGCGTCGTACGCCATCGACTCGAGGTCCGGATCCCGATTGGCGCCCGCGGTGGGACCGGTTCCGGAGTTGGTACCGGCGTTGTATTGACGCGTTGCCTGCCACGTCGCGTCGTGGATGCTCGACTTCAGCACGCCGGTCGCCGGGTCGATTTCCCAGACCGAGCGTCCGTTGTCCTCGGCCAGCCAGAGGGAATCGGTTCCGCCGAGGTTGGGGTGCGCGCCGGTGTTCGGCACCAGTGCCGATCCTTCGGCATCGCGCATGCTGGAACTCGTGCCAAGGTAGGGCGTCGTACGAATGGTGCGCACGAGCGTGAGTACCGGCGACGACGTTGAGGGAAGCGCACCGCTCGTCGTCGAAAAGCACGATGCACCGATGGTCGCACCGATGACCGCGGCGAGCATCCACCGCGACGTTGCGAACGCGCGAACCCTGCCAGGACGTCCCATGAGGGGTCCTCCCACTGCCGACCAATCTGCCGATCAGGACGGTACCGATCGGTGGTCCGGAGTTGGTGGATGGCGCGCTCTCGCGATGGCGCGGCGTGGGGCGACCTGTTACTGGATGAGGCCCAACCCGCGCTGGCAGTGAGGGCCACCCCAGTGCTCGACGATCTTGCCGTCGCGCATTCGCAGGATCGCAGTGCCATTGATGTTCACCGGATCACCCGACGGCTCCAGGTCATAGAACGGTGTCCCGGTATGAGTGCCGGTCACGGTCCAGTTGGAGACGATGAGGTCGCCGGACTCGATCAGCAGTTCCACGCTGAACTGCATATCGGGGAACGCCGCCTTCGCCTGCTGCCACCACAGTTGTTCCTCGCCCCGCACATCGGTGCCAACCTTGTCCGGACTCACGCGGGTGGTCACGTGACTGTGGAACTCCTCAGCCCAGAACGCGTACACCGCGTCGCCGTCGCCAGATTCCATCGCGGCGCTGTACTCGCCGAGCACCCGTAAATTGTCTGACACCTTGCGCCCTTCTCCGCTGCATCTCGAGCGGCGCAGACCCTAGATCCGCAGCGCAAAGACGTGCCCAGCGGCTGCCAGACCGTCGCTTCAGCGATTCCAACTACTCAGCTCCAGCGTGCCGCTTCCGATCGGCTGGTCGTACTCGACGGGGTCGTCGGACAGGTCGATCCAGAGATCGCCGTTCGCGTCGGGTCGGCCGACCGGAGGTGTCGGGACCTTGAGGGTGTGAACCACGCTGAGGAGTGCAGGGCTCGTCTCGGGCGCTGAGCGGCGTCGCGGTGTCGGGGGCGCGTAGGACGCGTACGTGGCCGTGCGCGCCACCCGGTTGGCGACGACTCCCAGTACCCGCGGGTGTGCGGCGAGGACCTGGCGAGAGCGGCGCAGCGCGCTGCGGTGAGAGGTGCCCACTGCCGCGACGAGGATCACCGAGGCGACGTGGCGGGCGAGGCCGACGGCGTCGCTCACGGGCAGAAGTGGTGGCGAGTCGATGATCACGATGTCGGCGATGCGCGCCAGGTCCGTGAGCAGCAACGACATTGCCCGCGAGTCGAGCAGCTCGGCTGGGTTCGCCGGTTCAGGCCCGGCGGGGAGGAACAGCAGGTTGTCGATCGGAGTGCGAAGCAATGCCGCGTGTTCCAATGTCGCCCGATCGGACCCAGCCGTGG
>JANLTQ010000628.1:0-2162 GCA_031363005.1 Acidimicrobiia bacterium
CCGATCAGCGTATCATCGCCGCCGCCCGAGGCGAGAGCGCCTGAGAGCCCGTGAGTTGACGGTGAGGGCCGGTAGGCTCACTTCTTCATGGTTTCCGATGCATCGCCGGCGGCAGTGGCCTGGCCCGAGGTTCTCCTCCCCCTGATGCGGTGCGACGATCTCGATGCGGATCTCGTCTCCGAGGCGATGAGCACGATCCTCGAAGGCAACGCGACCGACGCACAGATCGCGGCGTTCGCCGTCGCGTTGCGAACGAAGGGTGAGACGCCCGCCGAACTCGCTGCGTTGGTGCGCACGATGCTGCGGTACTCCGACGTCGTGGACGTCGCCGACGAGTCGGTGGCTGGTCCGTTGATCGACACATGCGGGACGGGCGGGGACCGTTCACACACCTTCAACATCTCGACCGCCGCCGCGCTCGTTGCGGCCGGTGCTGGCGTTCGGGTCGCCAAGCACGGCAATCGGGCGGCGTCATCCGAATGTGGTTCGGCCGACGTCCTCGAGCGGCTCGGCGTGGTCATCGATCTTGGTGCCACTGGCGTGGCGCACTGCATCGACGATGTCGGCATCGGATTCTGCTTCGCGCAGAAGTTCCACCCTGCGATGCGCTTCGCCGGTCCGGTGCGTGCCCAGCTCGGTGTGCCGACGACGTTCAACTTCCTGGGCCCGCTCGCCAACCCGGCCCGCGTCAAACGTCAGGTGATCGGCGTCGGCGATCCGGCGATGGCCGAACGGGTCGCGGCGACCCTGCTCGAACTCGGCTCGCACCACGCGATGGTGTTCTTCGGTCACGACGGGCTCGATGAGCTCACGACGTCGGACACCTCTACCGCCTTGGTGGTGCGAAATGGCGCAGTCGAGCGGCATCCGATCGAGCCGCTCGACTACGGGTTGAGCCGAGCGAGCGCCGAGGACCTTCGTGGTGGGGACGCCACGCGCAACGCCGCCATCCTGCGGTCAGTCCTCAGTGGAGAGGCCGGACCGAAGCGAGACGTCGTGCTCCTGAACGCCGCGGCGGCGTTACAAGTGGCCGACGTCGTCGATTCGTGGGACGCCGGGATCGCACTGGCCGCGTCGGTGATCGACGACGGGCGGGCGATCGCCACCTTGGATTCGTGGGTCACGGTTTCCCAGCAGCAACTGGCGGAGTTGGGCTGATGGCCACGGCGCTCCAGTGCCCGGCATGCGGGTTCAAGCACCGCCTGGATGCCGTCGGCGACACTGCGGTGTTCTCGTGCACGCGCTGCGAACGTCAACTCAAACTGCCGGCACAGTTCCGCAACGGTGCGGCTGCGCGCCCGGGTGGGGCGGCCCAGCCTCGGTCCAAGAATGGTCCGCCGACGTCGAATCGTGGGGCACCGGCCGCCGCAACCGGCGCCGCGGCCGGTTCGGCGTCGTCGCCACGCCGGTCGACACGTACGTCGTCGGGCTTCGCGGGGCCGGCGCGGATTCCACTCAAGATCTTGGTGTGGGTCGTGGCCTTCGTGCTCGGTGCGGTCGTCGTCCGGGTCCTTGCCAGTTGGACCGGGTTCGTCGACACGAACACCTTCCTCGACCTGATGCTCGACCACAGCTTCTCGACGTACTGGCGGCTCCTGGTCTTGATCCCCGTGTGGGCCTTCTTCGCCACGCTTTTCGCCACCGCCTTCATCGAGGGTCCCGGGTGGTGGGAGCGCCGATCCCTCCCGTCCACGAAGCCCACGATCACACGACGACTCCCGGCTGCTGCGCCGATCGCCGCGCCGGCGAAGTCGAGGTCGAAGTCGAAGTCGAAGGCGGCAGCCGCGCCACGGCCGAACCCTCCATCACCGCGCCGGGTTCCGGCTCGGGCCGACGTCGATGCACCCGCCTCGCCGTCGCGCGCAGCATCCTCGGGCCGTGGAACGAAACCGTCGCCGCGTGTCGGAGAGGACGCGCCGGCAGGCCCTCAGCGCCCGCGGCGAATCCCGCGACGCGATACCGCTTCGTAAGCGGGGAGCCCACCGGCGCTCGGCGATGCCGGCGCGCCCGAGACGTCGAGCAGTCGTGCCCGACCCGCAGTGGTTTCGCGGTCGAGCCACCGGGCGACGATCATCAGCTCGTCGACGCTCCGCCGATCGAGCAGTTCGGGAATCATCGCCGTCGGATCGGCCGGGCGCGTCGCGAGATCGAGAGACGGGTCG
>JANLTQ010000664.1:0-2990 GCA_031363005.1 Acidimicrobiia bacterium
CTCCATGAGGAGCTTCGCCTTCGGGTTCGCCTGGCCGGCGATGAGACCGAAGACTTGGTAGCCCTTCGAAGTCAGCAGCTGGCTCAGATAACGACCGTCCTGCCCGGTAATTCCGGTGATGAGCGCGCGCTTCATGCGTTCCTCTCGCCTGCGTGGGATCCGTCTGAGATTAGCCGTGATGGTACGAAAAGCCCGAAGGATCGAGCTGCACGAGGAATTCCGCGCACCGTTGCGCTTCGTCGGTCTCGTGGATTGCCTCGGCGCAGCGGCGCAGACCGTCGAGCGCGTGGAGGAAACCGACGTTTTCGGGATGTGACCCTCGCACGTACCCCGACCCGCGCCATCCGGCCTGGCGGAGCTGGTCCAAACCGCGGTGATAGCCGACGCGGTAGTAGGCGTAGGCCTCGATGTCGTCCCGGGCGCAGTCGCCGAGCGCCGCCCACGCCGTGACGCAGCGAGGCCGAGACGCGGCCAGTGCCCGCAGCTGTTCGCGGCGGGCGTCGAGGTCGGGTTCGGCCGCGGCGGCTTCGAGCGCGTGCACCACCTCGGTCGGATCGGCCGGGAGGACCGTTTCCGGGAGTCCGCCGCGATGAAGTCCGATGGGTTGGTCGCTCATGGCCGCAATGTATCGCTGGGTTGCGGGATCGGCTTCGCTGCGTGGTGATCCGGCCGGACGATTCGAGCGGCACACCGGTACGATCAGCGCTGTGACCCGCCCGACGACCCTCATCCTCGTTCGTCACGCCGTGACCGCAGAGACCGGCCCGAAACTCTCGGGCCGTAAGGCGGGTATCGATCTCTCGGACCTCGGGAACGAACAGGCGAAAAGTGCCGGTGCTCGTCTGGCCGAGTTGCCGCTCACGGCGATCTACGCGAGCCCGATCGAACGGACGCAGCAGACCGCCGCGCACATCGCGGCCCATCACGACGTCCCCGTCACCGTGCTCGACGGCGTGATCGAGGCCGAGTACGGCGATTGGACCGGCGGCATGATCGCGGAACTCGCGAAGACCGATCTCTGGAAGACCGTGCAGCGGACTCCATCACGCGCTCGCTTCCCGAACGGAGAGTCGATCGCGGAAATGCAGACCCGCATGGTCAGCGCGCTCGAGACTGTCGTGGAGCGTCACCCTGGCGAGTTGGTCGTGGTCGTGTCCCACGCGGATCCGATCAAGGCGGCTATCGCGCACTTCACCGGCGTGCACTTGGACTTGTTCCAGCGGATCAACGTGTCGCCCGCGTCGATCACGGTGTTCGCGCTCGGGCCCCACGGCGCGATGTTGATGAAGTGCAACGACACCGGATCGTTGGCGGAGTTGATTCCGGCGCCGGACACGGAAGAAACGGATGCCAAGACCGATGCGAGCGAGGAAACGGTCGAGAACCTCGAGGCGGCTCCGGCATGAGCATCGTCGAACTCGACGGCGTGGATTCGCTCGGTGCTGGCGCCATCGGGGAGCCCGGTCAACGCGTGTTCTACATCCAGGCCGACAAGCACGGCACCCGACTCACCGTGCTCGTTGAGAAGGAACAGGTGGCGCTGCTCGCCGAGGAAGCGGTCGCCTTTCTCGATGGCATCGCGGACGACCATCCTGAGCCACCGGGCGAGAGTTCTGCGGTCCACCCCAGTGCTGCCCAAGTCACCGAGCCGGCGGTGCCGTTGTTCCGGGCGCGCATGATCGGGTTGGGTTACGAGCCCGACCGCGGGTTGGTGTTACTCGAACTTCGCGAGCACGCGGAGGACGACGACGACGGTGATGACGATGGCTACATCGCGCGAATCTTCGCCACGCGCGCGCAGGTCCGGGCGATGGCGGCGCGCGGGATCGATGCTGTCGCCGGCGGGCGACCTCCGTGTCCGCTGTGTGAGTTCCCGATGGACCCGGCCGGACACATCTGCCCCCGGTGGAATTGACCCCCGACGCGCCGGACGCGTTGCTCGACGACGGCGCCATCGAGGTTGTCGGACGCGTGGCGTGGTCCTCGAACGCCGCGTTGCTGGTCACGGTCCAGGCCGACGGCCGGGAAACGCTTGCGGTCTACAAACCTCAGCGCGGAGAACGGCCGCTCTGGGATTTTCCAGAGGGATCGTTGTGTCGGCGAGAGACCGCCGCGTACACCCTGAGCGAGGCGCTCGGATGGGGACTGGTTCCGCGCACGATTCTGCGTGACGGTCCGTACGGGATCGGATCGGTGCAGCGGTTCGTCGACCACGATCCCGAAGAGCACTACTTCACGCTGCTCGAGGATCACCTGGATGCGTTCTTCCGGTTCGCGATCTTCGACGTGTTGGCGAACAACACCGACCGCAAGGGCGGGCACTGTCTGCGGGAGCGGTCGACGAACCGGATCTTCGGCATCGACCACGGCTTGACGTTCCACGTCGCACCCAAGCTGCGTACGGTCATCTGGGACTTTGCCGGTGAGCCGGTACCCGACGAACTCCTCGCGGATGTCACGCGGGTGCGCGCCGAGATGGACGGCGCGCTCGGCGAAACATTCGGAGGTCTGCTGTACCCGATGGAGGTGAACGCGCTCGTCGATCGGATCGACGATCTCCTCACCGATCCTCGACTGCCCGAACCCGACGAGGGCTATCACTCCGTCCCGTGGCCGATGATCTGAACGTCAGTTCGGCGTCTCCGCTCGCGCCCCGTCACGTTGCCCGACCGTTGCCCGCTCCGACGCTGCTCGCCTCCGCAAGCTCCGGCTCGTGCGTGCCGGCCGCTACACCGGTTCGAGGATGTCGCTGAGGTAACGGTCCCGACACAACGAGCGCTGGAGTTTCCCCGAAGACGTCTTGGGTAGCGTGCCCGGCGCAACGAGCACGATCACCGTCGGCGGAATTCCGATCGCGTCGGTGACCCGCTCGGCGACCGCAGAACGCACCGGATCGGTACCGACCTCGACGCGGGTCTCCGACACCACGACGATGGATTCACGACCGCGACGCCCCGTGGTCCCGAAGGCGATCACGTTGCCGGCGCGCA
>JANLTQ010000667.1:0-1519 GCA_031363005.1 Acidimicrobiia bacterium
CGCAGCACCGGCGCGTCGGTGGACTTCATCGTCGACGGCCGCGACGACGTCATCACCGTGTTCACCACTCGGCCCGACACACTGTTCGGCGCCACGTACATGGTGCTCGCGCCCGAGCACCCCCTCGTGGACGAACTCGTCCCGGCCGATTGGCCGGGCGCGGAGATCGGCGAGGAGCTCAACGAGATCCCGGCCGCGTGGCGCGGGATCTTCGGGAGCGAGGTCGGCCCGGCCGCCGCCGTGCGCGCGTACCGCGAGTTCGCCGGGCAGAAGAGCGACCTCGAACGCCAGTCGGAAGGCAAAGAGAAGACCGGTGTCTTCATCGGCGCGTTTGCGGTGAACCCGGTCAACGACGAACGCATCCCGATCTTCATCGCCGACTACGTGCTGATGGGCTACGGAACCGGGGCGATCATGGCGGTTCCGGCGCACGACCAACGTGACTTCGAGTTCGCGCACGAGTTCGAACTCTCGATCACCTGCGTGATCGAACCACCGTCCGCATGGCTCACCGATTGCGGATGCGGGTCCGATGCTCCGGCAGGGGAGTGGCCCGAGGCCTTTACCGGCGACGGTGCCGGCGTGAACTCTGCGAACGCCGACGTGTCACTCGACGGCCTGGGCGTCGCGGACGCGAAGGCTGCGATCACCGTCTGGCTCGAGGACTCCGGAACCGGTGAAGCGACGGTCAACTACAAGCTGCGGGACTGGCTGTTCAGCCGCCAGCGCTACTGGGGTGAGCCCTTCCCGATCGTCTACGACGAGCTCGACCTGCCCATTGCCGTACCGGACGAACTCCTCCCGGTCGCGCTGCCCGAGATCATGGACTTCGAGCCGGAGATCTCCGAAGACAGCGACGCCAGCGTGCCCGCGCCGCCGCTCTCACGCGCCGAGGCGTGGACGACGGTGGAACTCGATCTCGGCGACGGCGTGAAAACCTACCGGCGCGAACTCAACACGATGCCGCAGTGGGCGGGATCGTGTTGGTACTACCTGCGCTACCTGGACCCGACGAACGAAGACCAGTTCGTCAGTCCGGAAGCGGAGCAGTACTGGATGGGCGCGGGCCCGGGTGGCGTCGACTTGTACGTCGGTGGCGTCGAGCACGCGGTGCTGCATCTTCTGTACGCACGCTTCTGGCACAAGGTGCTCTTCGACCTCGGACACGTCTCCACGCCGGAGCCGTTCCAACGGTTGTTCAACCAGGGGATGATCCAGGCGCCGGCGTACACCGACGACCGCGGCATCTACGTAGAAGCGAGTCAGGTGGAGGAACGCGACGGTGCGTTCTTCCTCGGCGACGAACCCGTGAATCGCGAGTTCGGCAAGATCGGCAAGAGCCTGAAGAACATGGTCACGCCCGACGACATCTTCCGCGATTACGGCGCCGACACGTTGCGCCTGTACGAGATGTCGACCGGCCCGCTGGATGCGTCTCGGCCATGGAGCGAACGCGACATCGTCGGCGTGTACCGGTTCCTGCGTCGCCCCCGCTGGGTGCTGCTGACCGTCGGCACCG
>JANLTQ010000689.1:0-9383 GCA_031363005.1 Acidimicrobiia bacterium
GAACGAGAAGCCGTCGTACATCTCTGCGATGTCCACGTCGGCGGGCGTGAGGTCCGTGCGGCCCCAGAGCTGCGCGCTCGCGTCACGGTTCGCCATGGTGGTCAGGTCGTCGAACTGGTCCCAGCTCGGCCGACCGCGCAACGCAGTGCCGACCGCTTCAACGTGGATCGGCGGCTTCGCCAAATCGGCGACCGTGTCCACGTGCGACACGATCACAGCTGTCGCGCCGTCGCAGGGGACATCGCAGTCGTAGAGCGACAACGGCGACGAGACCATGCGGACGTTGAGGTAGTCGTCCATCGTCATCGGGTCGGTGTAGATCGCCTTCGGGTTCAGCGCCGCGTTCTTGCGCGCGTTGAGCGGGATCTGACCCAGCTGCTCGCGCGTGGTCCCGAACTCGTGGAAGTGTCGCTGGGCCATGAGCGCAATCCATGGCGCGGCCGACGGTGCCGCGAACGGCAAGGTCCATTCCATGAACCCACTCGCCCGGAAGCTGCCACCTCCCCCGCCGCCCGGCATGGTGGATGCGCGGCCCTTGGTTCCTTGCGCGCTGCCTTCGTAGACGCTGCGAAAACAGAGCACGTGCGTCGCCAGCCCGGCCGCCACGGCAAGACAGGCATTGATCACCGAGCCGAGCTGACCCGGTGCCTCGATACCGCCGGACCACCAACCAAGTTCGAGCCGGAGCGCGTCCTGCACGTCCACCACCCCGGCGCCGCTGAACCCTGGCGGGATTCCCATCGGGCCCGGATACGTGGCGACGCCGTCGATGTCCTTCGTGGTCAGACCGGCATCGGCAATCGCCGCGAGACACGCGTCGAGGGTGAGCTCCAGCGGGTCTCGGTACAACCGACGGCCGATGTCGGACTGACCGGCACCGCTGATCACCGTCTGCTTCTCGATGAATTTGCTCACGCGCCCGTCCGATCGGGTTCGAACAACGGGATGGCGATCTCGTCGTCGCCGTCGGCGTGGATCTCGAAGGTCACGCGCAACGGCATGCCGATGACGAGTTCATCGTGCGCGCAGTTGACGATGTTCGTGGTGAGACGCAGATCGGCTTGCTCGGGAATGTCGACGATCCCGATCACGTAGGGCAGTTCCGGCCCTGGCATCCACGCTTGATGATTGATCGTGTAGGTGTGCAGCGTTGCTTTCCCCGACACCGTCGACGGGGCGAGGTCTTTCGAGTGACACACCGGACACACGGCCGTCGGTGGATGGTTGTAGTAACCGCATGCGTTGCAACGCAGGAAGCGAAGTTCACCGCGCGTGCCGGCGGTCCAGAACTCTCGGTTCAGATCCGTGAGTGCCGGCAGGATTCGGAATGGGAGCTCGGCGGCGGGTGCCGGGGAGTCGGTCATGTTCAATCGTCCTCCGGGAGCTCGGCGGCGTCGAAGCCTGAGCGCGCGACGGGGATCGCTTCCACCGCGGCGAGCATCCCGAACGCGGGCACGGTCAGCATGATGGATCCCAGCACTTCGTCCCAGGTGGCGCCGACCTCGGCCGCAACACGCGCGTGGCGCTCGATCCCCGCGGCGTTGCGCAGGACCACCGTGCACACGAGCCGGATCAGCTCATGCGTCTTGCGGTCCGGCGCCGGTAAGGAATCGATCTGACTCAACCACGCGCTCTGCGCGTCGTGGAGCGCAGGAAACACCTCGTGCAGCGATTCCTCGAAGGGGAAACTCCAGCCGGACTCGGGGACGGGCGTCACCACGTGGACTGCGTTCTCACTCGGCGGGACGGAACTGGACGATCGTGACCTCGTCCGATGTCGGGTGGAACACCGCGTCGAGCGCCATGCCGACCTCGAGTCGGTCGAACTCGCAGTCCACCACGTTCGTCATCATGCGCGGGCCCTCGGCGAGGTCGACGACCGCCGCAACGTATGGCACCCGTTCGTGAAACGGTGGCAGATCGTTGCGGTGCACCACCGACCACGTGTACAGCGTCGCTCGTCCCGACGCGTCCATCCACTCGACGTCCTGGCTCCAACAGTAGGGACAGAACGGCCGGGGGTAGAAGTGCGTCCTCGCACACGCATTGCACCGCTTGATCAGGAGACGACCCTCGCGTGCCGCGTCCCAGAACGGTTGCGTCTCGAGGTCCGGCTGCGGGAGATCGAATCGCATCGCAGTCATGACGTCCCCGAATCCCGTCGGCGCTCGCGAGCGCTCACTCGCGCACGGGCAGGGCCGCGACGGCGACGCCGGCCAGCTTCGCCTCACCGGCCTGGTTCGTGACGGTGCACTCGAGGTCGACGCGTCGCTCCGATCCCTCGTTGTACTTGCGTAGCACCGTGACGTGGGTGGTCAGGACCTCGCCGGGCCAGGTCTGCTTCGTGAAGCGGATCTTGTAGTTGCGCAGGTTGCCGACGCCGACGTAATCGGTGATGGCCTTGCCCAACAGCCCGGCCGTGAACATGCCGTGACCGAACACACTGGGCAGACCGGCTGCTTGGGCGGCGACCTCGTCGGTGTGCATCGGGTTGAAGTCGCCCGATGCCCCGGCGTACATCACGAGATCCGTACGCGTCAGCTCGTGTGCGAACTCGGGCGCCGCATCACCCTGCGTCACGTCGTCGAAGAACAGCTTCGCTTCACTCATCCGGTCCAGTGTCCCCGCTGCCTGACGGAAGCGTCAACTCCCCGTCGGAGTACCAGTCGTCGCCGCCCGCCGCCCGCCTTCCGAGCGTTTGTCGTCTCGGACAGCTGTGAGGTGGCGCAAACGACAGACGCGGAAGGATGGGACCGGACGGACACTCTGCTCGGCGCCATCTTCGCGGCGATTGTCGCCTTGAACAGCTGTGGGGTGGCTCAAACGACGAACGATCCGACCGACTGCACGATGTCCGCGTCCGTGTCCTTCGATGTGAAGGTGAGCACGCGCCATCCGACTGCCATGAGATGTCTCGTTCGTTTTGCATCGCCATCGAAAGCCGTTCGTGTCCGGTGCGCGTCGAAGCCGTGATACTCCAGGGCCAGCCGAAGGTCCGGGTACGCCGCGTCGATGAAGTACTTCTTCGGTCCGCAGCGAACCGGATGTTGCCCAGTCGGCTCGGGAAGGCCACCAGCCCGCAAGACCCGGAACAATCGCATTTCGGGGCGGCTGTCCGCGGTATCGGCCTCCGGTCCTCGTTCGGCGATGAGGAGACGCAAGTTCTTCATCGGGCGGCCGGGTGCGGGACCGAGCCGCTCCGCAGTCTCGGCGAGCTCGGTGATGGTCACCAACCGCCGCACCAACGCGTCATCCACGATGCGCGCCAGCTGTCCCAACGACAGCAGGCCGGTGCAGTGAACGATGGTGCAGGCAACCGACATCACGGGAATGCCGTCGATCGAAGATCGGTCCTGAGGCGCCAGAACCAAACTGCGGTGAACATCCACTCCCCGGAGCCGAAGCGCCGTTGTCCCGCCGACGGTGACGGCGATCCGAGACCGAACGATTTCGTCGAGCCGATACAGCGCAGCACCCGTGAGATGAGAGGCCAGCGCGTCGCTCCCGGCCGCGAGGACCGCCGCCATCACCTTGTGGTCCCAGGACATCGGAGTTCCCGCGATTGCGTACACCCCCGGATGGCGGATGACCCAGATTCCCGACTCGAGTCGGTGCTCCACCATCGAGCGGCTGATCCCGACGCCGACGGCCTGTTCGCGTGTCAGCAGCCCGAGTTGTCGCTGCGCCACCGCCGCAATCTCGTCGATGACCCGCGCTCGGGTCCTTCTCCGACGCACGCGTGTCGTTCGTGAACTTCTGATTTGCATGACTCGACCCTCACCGTCGTTGTCGCGACGTTGTCGCGTACCTTCAAACAGGGGGAAGCCGTGAGGAATTGTTGTGCACCGTATCGAGAGCGTGCGACCACGTCGGCCCGTACCACAGCGTTTGTCGCCGTAGACGCCTCAGCGGTGGCGCAAACGACAAACGCGGGAGGTGGATCGGTCCGAACAGGTATGACGACGTCCGCCCGCACCATTGCGCTTGTCGCCGTAGACGTCTCTGGGGTGGCGCAGACGACAAACGCGGGGGCAGTTGGTGGTGCGGCCGCGCAGTTGGCGAGCGGCTATGGATCCTTGGGGAGGCCGAGGACTCGCTCGCCGATGATGTTGCGTTGGATCTCGCTGGTGCCGCCGGCGATGGTGAGGTTGCGGGTGAAGAGGAACTGCTCGGACCAACCGGCCGCGGGACCCTCGGCAACGGCGCCGTCAGGACCGAACATCGCGAGCCCGACCTCCTGCACGCGCTGATCGTGTTCCACGCCGAGGAGTTTGCGCACCGATGCCTCGGAGCCCGACGGATCCGCGCCACCGAGCGCGGAGAGCATCAGCCGGTATCCGAGCACCGACAACGCATAGTCCCGGGCGACGAGTTCACCGACCTCGCTCAGCGTTGCGGTATCCGACTCCAGACCCTGCTCCCGCACGAAGTCCAGGATGCCGCGAACTCCCCTGCCGATGGTGGATCCATTCCCCATGAACACGCGCTCGTTCGCCAACGACGTGCGCGTCGCCCGCCAGCCGTCGTGTTCCCGGCCGACGAGACAATCGTCGGGGATGAACACGTCGTCGAAGAACACCTCGTTGAAGAACGCGTGGCCGGTGAGTTCACGCAACGGCCGGATCTCGATCCCGGGGGTGCTCATATCCAGCATGAAGAACGAGATCCCCTCGTGCTTCGGGACTTCGGGATCCGTGCGCGCGAGCAGGATCCCCCAGCTCGCCTCTTTCGCCATCGAGGTCCACACCTTCTGGCCGTTCACCAACCACCCGCCTTCGATGCGCTCGGCTCGGGTGGACAGACCCGCGAGATCCGATCCCGCACCCGGTTCGCTGAACAGCTGACACCAGCTGATGTCACCGTGGACCGTGGGCGGGATCCATCGCTGCTGCTGTTCGACGGTGCCGTAGATCATCAGCGGCGGTAACGCCCACGCGCCGATCATCAACGAGGGTCGAACCACTTTGGCGGCGCGGAACTCTTCGTCGATGACGAGCTGCTCGATGGCGCCGGCGTCGCGACCCCACGGCCGCGGCCACTGCGGAGCCAGGTAGCCACCGTCAGCGAGGGCAACGCGAGTCGAGGCCGGGTCAAGACCGTCGAGGGTTCGCACGAACTCCTGGACTTCGGCGCGTATCGGAGCGGCCACTTCGGGAAGGTCCACCACCAGCCGGCGCATGGCACCGCCGAGCGCGTGCTGCGCGCTGCGGATCCGCCACGACGACGACGTCCCCACCAATGCGCGGGTCGTGATCGCCCGACGCAGGTAGACGTGCGCGTCGTGCTCCCACGTGAAGCCGATGCCGCCGAGGACCTGCACACAATCCTTGGCAGTTTCGAAGAAGGCGTCGATCGTCAGGGCTCCGGCCGCGGCAGCGGTGAACGGCGCGGTCTCGGGATCGTCGATGGCACGAGCGGCGTCCCACACGGCAGCCCGTGCCAACTCGGTGCGCGCCAGCATGTTGGCGCACCGATGTTTCACTCCTTGGAACTGGCCGATGGGCCGTCCGAACTGGCGCCGGTCACGCGCGTAGTCCGCAGCCGTGTCCACGCACCACTGCGACGCACCCACTGCGTCCGCCGCGAACATCACGACGGCGAGGTCCTGCACCCGCTCGGTCGAGACCGAAGTCAGCAACCGAAATGCCGGAACCGTTGCGGCGACGGCGACGCGCGCAACGCGGCGCGTCAGATCGACGGTTGGTACTTCCGCGGTCTCGAACTCTCCGGCCCGCATCAGCACCCAGCCGCGATCGGTCGGCGCGACCAGAAGTCCACTGAGATGACCCGAGAGGACTGCCGCCAACTCACCCTCGACGCGAATCTCACCGCTCTCAGCGCCGTCGCTCACCGCCAACGTTCCGTTCAACGCCACGGCACCGATCACGGCACCGCTCGCTAACGCCTCAAGGTGTTCCCGGAGGTCGGACTCGCCGGCGCGGATTGCGTCGCCCACCACCGCCACCGCGAGCGAGTGGGCGAGGTGCGGCCCCGGCGCGCAGGCCCGACCCAGCTCTTCGAGCACCACCACGACTTCTTCGAACGATGCACCCTCACCGCCCCGGGCTTCGTCGACGGCCAGACCCAACCAGCCCTGACCGACGAGCTCGGACCAGAACGGAGGAAGCCCTTCGGCGGGCGCGTCGAGGAGGGCTCGCGGCACCGCCGGAGGACAATGGCGTTCGACCCAACCTCGCACAGCTCGATGAAGGTGCTGATGGTCCTCGCTGATCCCAATCGGCATCCGGGGATCGTACGGGCGGGGCCCGGGCGCCTCCGACCCGCCGTCACCTCCCGAGTGAGACGGACGCGACCCCGATCACCTCACCGACCACGGCGACCCCTCGCAATAGGCTGCTCGGTCTCGCACCGACACCTTTTGGGGGAACACGCCATGGCCGATCTCGTGATCACCGGCGGAACACTCGTCGACGGCACCGGAGCTGCGCCTCGCCTCGCCGACATCGCGGTCGAGGACGGCCGCATCACCGAAGTCGCCGACGCCGGCTCGTTGCGCGCCACCAACGCCGGCCGCACGATCGACGCCGACGGCCTGCTCGTCACCCCGGGATTCGTGGACGTCCACACCCACTTCGACGGTCAGATCACGTGGGATCCGCTCCTCACACCGTCGTGCTGGCACGGCGTGACCACGGTGGTCATGGGCAACTGCGGTGTGGGCTTCGCACCCGTCCACCCCGACAAGCACGAGTGGCTGATCGGCCTCATGGAAGGCGTCGAGGACATTCCCGGTGCCGCGTTGTCCGAGGGCATCCAGTGGGGGTGGGAGTCCTACCCCGAGTACTTGGACGCCGTCGATCAACTGCCGAAAGCGATCGACATCGGTTCCCAGATTCCGCACGGGGCGGTGCGCGCGTACGTGATGGGTGAACGCGGCGCGAAGAACGAACCGGCCACCGCCGACGACATCGCCGCCATGGCCGAGATCGTCCGTGACGCGATCCTCGCCGGCGCGCTCGGCGTCTCGACGTCACGCACAATTGCCCACATGGCCATCGACGGCGAGCCGGTTCCGGGCACCTTCGCCGCCGAGGACGAACTGTTCGGTATTGGTCGCGCTCTCGCCGAGGCCGGCGCAGGAATCTTCGAGCTGGCACCCGCCGGTGCCCTCGGCGAGGACCGGGCGGCACCGGACCGAGAGATGGATTGGATGCGGCGACTCTCGGCCGCGATCGGGCGCCCGGTGACGTTTGCGCTCACGCAGAACGACCACGACCCCGAGAGTTGGCGGTCGATGCTGAAGTTGGCCGGAGACGCCCGAGCCGAGGGCGCGCGAGTGCGCCCGCAGGTGGCCGGCCGTCCGGTCACCCTGCTCCTCGGGATCCAGACGTTCCATCCCTTCGCCTACTGCCCGAGTTGGGCCGAGATTGGCCTGCTCTCCGTCGCCGACCGCGTCGGCACCCTGCGTGCCAATGCGGATCTGCGCGCTCGGCTGATCGCGGAGGCGGAGCACACCGATCCGGCGATGGCCCAGTTCCTCGATCCCTCACGCGCCTACCCACTCGGCGACCCGCCGAACTACGAACCGCACCCGTCCGAGAGTGTGGCGGCGCGCGCCGCGCAGGCCGGACGGAACGTCCACGAGCTGTACCTCGAACTCCTCATGGAGGACGACGGCCGCGCGCTCATCATGCGTCCGCTCCTCAACTACACCGACTCGAACTTGGACGCGGTGCGCGAGATGCTGCTGCACCCAACGAGTGCGTGGGGACTCGGCGACGGCGGCGCGCACTGCGGCACCACGTGTGACGCGTCGACTCCCACCTTCATGCTCACGCACTGGGCGCGCGACCGAGACCACGATCAGCTCCCACTCGAATGGGTGGTGCGGAAGATGACCTCAGAGACCGC
This sequence comes from Acidimicrobiia bacterium, assembly GCA_031363005.1. GTDB lineage: Bacteria > Actinomycetota > Acidimicrobiia > IMCC26256 > JAENVU01 > JAENVU01. The sequence goes on from JANLTQ010000689.1 coordinate 7,873, forward strand.
ATCGCTCTACGGCCTCGGCGATCGCGGCGTCGTGGCACCCGGAATGCGCGCGGACCTCAAAGTGATCGACCATGCGGGATTGCAACTCCATGCGCCCGAGATGGCCTACGACCTGCCCGGCGATGCCCGTCGCTTCATCCAGAAGGCCGACGGGTACGTCGCCACCATCCTCGCCGGTCAGGTGACACTCGAACACGGCGAAGACTCCGGGTCCCGACCGGGTCAGCTCATTCGCGGCGCTCGCTGAACTCCCCCGAGGCGCCGGAGCGGACGGGCACCGGGCTTCCACCCGCCGAGGGCGGTCACGATCATGGAGCCGATGACGACGGCTCGGACCACGACGATGACGGGAACGAGATTCCCGGTGACACTCGATTCCACGAGACCGTGGAATCGCCCGAACACGACCACGTACATGGCCAGGTCCGCCGTACAGAACGTCACCCACTGGCGGCGAGAGAACGGTACGAGGACGAAGAACGGCACCAGCCAGACGTCGTAGTTCGGTGAGTACACCTTGTTGCTCAGCATGAAGACGGCGACGACCGCGGCGCCGATCGCTGCCGCGTCGAGACGACGACGCACCGCAATGACCGAGATCGCGATCAGACCGACGGCCAGGAGGCCGAACGCAATCGTGTTCGCGACCTTGGCCGGGTCGGAGAACTCCACCACGCGCGTAACTCCCCACGGCGGCGACGTGACCCACGAGACGAGACTCCCCCACGTCGCGTGGCGCGCACCCTGGAACGTCGCCGGGTAGCTCCAACCCTTCCACGCGGCCAGGGCCACCGGCGCGTTCAGCACCACCGTGACCGCGACCCCGCTCGCGGCCATTCGGATGGCGCCGCGCCGGTCACCGTCGAACCACCGCCGCACCACGAGCGGCGCCAGGATCAGGCCGGGAAAGATCTTGGTCGAGAGGCCCAGACCAAGCCACGCGCCGGCGTTCACATCCTCACCGCGCTCGTAGGCCAGGATTCCCAACACCGCCGGGACCATCGCGAACAGGTCCCAGTTGTGGAAGGCGTACAACAGCACCGGAAGTCCGATGACCCAACGGATCACCCGCGTTGGCGAGTGAGCGAACAGCAGGCGCGTCATCAGGAATGCCAGTCCGGCGCTCATCGCTGCCGTCAGCGCGAAGAACGAGGTCGCTGTCCGTCCGATGAGGGCGGTCAGGTACCCCACCACGCCGATGACCACCGGGTACTCGACTCGGCGGTCCAGGTACGGCAACGCGTTGGGTCCGAGATGCCAGGCGAAATACCGACCGGGGATGTCTCCGAGCGCGGTGTGACCACCGTGGCGATACACCGCGAGCTGCAAGGCGGCCGACGCCATGAGCGTCAGCGCGGTGAGTTGGTACGCGGTGCGCCGTGAGATCACGTACTCAGACCGCAACCACCAGGAGCCAGCGGCGCGCCTGCGGTCACGCGTTGCTCGACGAGGCGCGCCAGGGTCTCCAACTCGAGTCGCTCGGCCTCGGGGTCGGCGAGTGCTGCGACGAG
>JANLTQ010000008.1:0-2656 GCA_031363005.1 Acidimicrobiia bacterium
CTAACTCGCGACGAGCCGATGCACGTCTACCAACTCGACAAGTCGATTCGAAAGGAGGGCGTGGACCTACTGATCGAAGTCGAAACCGAACGCGTTGCGATCGAAGGTGGCCGCAAGGTCGTGTACGGCACCGAGGCCGGCGTACCGACCGGGTGGGAAGCCGAGGAGTTGCTCGTTGCGGTCGGACGCACCCCGAACGTCGAAGGACTCGGGCTCGATGCGCTCGGTATCCCCACCACCGATCGTGGCATCACCGTCGACAACCGCGGCCGTACGAGCGTCTCGAACATCTACGCGTGCGGCGATGTCGCCGGTCGCTACCTGTTCACTCACTCCGCGGCCTACGAGGGAGTGCGCGCGATCCGGGACATGTTCTTCCCCGGCAAAGGCCGGGTGAACGCGATGGTGCCGTGGTGCACGTTCACCGATCCGGAACTCGCGCACGCGGGGATGACCGAGGCCGAAGCGCGAGCCGAACACGGCGACGCCGTCGAGGTGTGGCACCAGGATCTCGAACACAACGACCGCGCGCGCCGATGGTGCCGGCGGCTCGGTGATCGTCATGACTGCGAAACGCAAGATCGTCGGCGCTCACATTTTGGCGCCGGCGGCGGGCGAGATGATCCACGAGTTTGCGCTGGCGATCAGCGAAGGCCTGAAGCTCGACGCGCTCGCTGGTTTCATGCACGTGTACCCCACGGTCGCGACTGCGGTCGGCCAGCTCGCCGGCGAGGCTGCGTTCGAACGGGCCGAGAAGCTTCGGTGGTTGGTGCGCAAGTGACGGGTAGCGTCGACGAATGAGCGTGCTGGCCCTCACGAACGAACGCTGGGGTTTCGCCAGTAACTGCTTCGCGTGCGAGTCGACGAACGATTCCGGACTCCGCATCCCGTTCTTTCACGACACCGATGCCGAAACCGTCTTCGCCGAGTTCTCACTCGACGACCGTTTTTCAGGCGCACCCGCGTACCTCCACGGTGGGGTGACGCTCACCATCCTCGACGAAGCCATGGCGTGGGCCGCGATCGCGATCGCCGGCCAATGGGCGGTCACGCACACGACCTCAACAACGTTCGACCGCCCGATCAAGGTCGGCTCCACGTACCGAGTGGAGGCATCGATCGAGAACGTCGAACCCGATCGCATCGAAGCCGCGGCAACGGTGACCGATCAGGGCGGTCGCATTCGCGCCCGGGCCAACGCCACGTTCGTCCCACTCGGCGCCGCGCAGGCGGTCGATGCACTCGGCGTCTCGCCGACCGACGCCGATGCGGAGTACTTGCGCCCGTGATCGGCGTCGGCGATCAGCTCCCGGCAATCGGGCTCCAACGAGCCAGCGGCTCACCGGTCGAGCTCGGTGCCTTCCTCGAACGCACGCTGGTGGTCGTTGCGATTCGCTATTACGGCTGAATCCCCTGCCTCGACTACCTCGCGCAGGTGCGGGAGGCATATCCCGACATCGTGGCCGCAGGCGCGGACGTTCTCGCCATCGGTACCGGCGCGGCGTACCAAGCCGAGCACTTGATGCGTCACGGCATGCCGTTCGACTGTGTGATCGACCCGGACGCGAACTTCTATCGCGCCGTCGGCATCGGGCGCGTCGGACCCACGGAATGGTTGCGGCCGAGCGTGATCAGCAGGTACGTGGCGGCGTGGAAGCGCGGCGGGCGGCAAGGCCGCGTCACGGGTGACTGGCGGCGGCTGTCGGGAATTCGACACCTTCCGACCGAGACCTGAGCGCGTCCAAACTCGCGAGGGGAGGAAATCGCCCTTTCGACCTCAAACTCGCCGGCGTCACGACACGCACACCTCAAGTGCAATCACCGGCGACTCGATGGATGCGCAAGACACTCATCCATGTGGAGGGAATCCCCAATGACCATCACCCGCACCGCTGCTCGGATCGCGCTCGTCGGAATGGCGGCACTGTCGTTTGCGGCATGCTCGTCGGACAGCGCGGACCTGAAGAGCGACGCCAAGAAGCTCAGCAACGAACTGCGCGCCGCGGCGACCAAGGCCGCAAAAACCGCCGATACCACCACGACCACAGTGGCTGCGCCGCCCGCGGCGGCCACGTCCCCGGCGTGTCCCACCGCCACCGAGGCGGCCGCGATCCTTGGCGCTGGCAACAACGCTTTCACTCAGCCCATCTGTGCCGATGGCTTCGCAGCCGGACGCGCGAGCGCGCAGGTCGACTTCGGCTACCTGCTCCAGGCCACCGGCGGTAGCTGGGTCCGTGCGAGCGATTCGGTCCAGAACGAAGTGTGCACGACGAACCCGCAAGGGCTGCCACAGCCGATGGTCGGCGCGGCCTGCATCGACTGAGCGCAAACTGGCAACAGCCATTCAGCAGTACCGGTCGAGTCGGCGAGGGAATCCAGCCTTCGCCGGCTCGACCGCGTCACCACCCGGGCCGAGTTCAGAAGAAGCAGGCACCGACCGTGCCCACGCCGGTATGCGCACCGACCGAAGGGCCGACCTCGTACCGAACCAGGTCCACCACGTCGAGGCGCTCGAGCATCGCGTCGGCCAAAGCTTGCGCCAACTCAGGGCTCAGGGCATCCCCCACTCCGACCCGGAGCTCGCGACCGCGCGCTTCGCGCTCCACGTAATCGGTCATCGCGTGGACCGCGTCCTCAATCGTTGCCGCGCGGCCGA
>JANLTQ010000067.1:0-4111 GCA_031363005.1 Acidimicrobiia bacterium
AGTCCCACGGCCGCGAAGACGTTGTCCTCGCTCAGCATGCCTTGGACTTCCTTGAGGTTGTTCACCATGCCGTCGTCGCGCGGCGTGACCATTTCGAGGTTGCGCCCGTAGATTCCGTCGGTGCTGTTCACCATCGCGAAGTACGCCTTGGCGCCTTCGAAGATGTCTCCGTAGGGCGCGTTCAACGCGTTGGTGATCGACGCGACACCCCCCACCCTGATCGTGTCCTTGGTGACACCCGGCTGATCGACGGTGGTGTTCGTTCCGTCGTTCTGCTTGTTCGCCTTGCCCGGCGACGAGGATGCGTTCCCGCACGCCGCGGCAACCAGGGCCAACGACATCAACGCTCCGAGCATCTTTGCGCCACGACGTCCACGCACTGCGGTACCCCCCGGTAACGGCAACGAGCCAGTGAACTGACTCTAACGTCATCTTTTCTGGTCCGTTGTCGACGCATCCGACTCCAACGCGATTGTCATGGCGCCGACGACGTCGTTTACCCCAACCATCACGTCTGGTCGGTCACGAGCACGTCCCGGTCCAGCGCGACCGGCTTGGCGCTCGTGACCTCCTTCAGACCAACCAGGTGCCGCAGCAGGAAGGTCTGACAGAATCGTCGGGATGGGAACGTTGGTGTTGTTGCATGCGCATCCGGATGACGAGGCGATCGCGACCGGGGGAACGATGGCGCGCGCGGCAGCGGAGGGACATCGGGTCGTGCTGGTGTGCGCGACGCGGGGTGAGCTCGGTGAAGTCCCGGACGGATTCTTGGGTGACGGCGAGACGCTGACCGACCGCCGGGTTGACGAAGTCCATGCGGCAGCGAAGATCCTGGGCGCGGAACGCGTGGCGTTTCTCGACTACCGCGATTCGGGCATGGAGGGCGAGCCCACCGCGACCGATCCGGAGTGCTTCGCCATGGCCGATCTCGACGAAGCCGCCGGCCGACTCGCCCGGATCCTCACCGAGGAGGACGCCGAGGTCCTCACGGTCTACGACGAGAACGGCAACTACGGACACCCCGATCATGTTCAGGTCCACCGGGTCGGTATTCGCGCAGCGGAGATTGCCAAGACCCCGCGCGTGTACGAGGCCACGATCAATCGTGACCACCTAGTCGCGCTGATGGCCGAGCGGGCCGCCGAGATGGCCGAGATCGAGGACGCACCGAGCCCGGAGGACCTGAACATCGGCATGCCGGCCGAGGTCATCACGACCACGGTCGACGTGCGTCCCTTCATCGCCCAGAAGCGATCCGCCATGCAGGCGCACGCCAGTCAGATTCCGCCGGACTCGTTCTTCCTGGCCATGCCGGAAGAGGCCTTCGTCGCCGCCTTCGGCCAGGAGTGGTTCATCCGCCGCGGGACCGAGCGCGCGACGATCGAGGACACCCTCTTCCCGTCAACCTGAGTTCGACACCCGAAGTCGGCTGACTAACTGCGGTCGCGCCGACGCCGACCCCACGACGTTGCGGACACCCGAAAGGACACGGATCGGTCCGAACTCCATGGCGCGTAGGGAGCGAAGAGCAGGCCGGCCAGGGTCACGAGCACGGTGTCGTAGTTCACCCGCCACCCTGCGAAATCTCGCCACGCCTGGTCACGGTCGGCCACCAGCGGAACACCCGCCGCCTCGAGTTCGCGGCACGCCGCTTCCCACTCTTCCCGCCCGATCGTGATCGGGTCATCCGGGGCGGGGTCGGGCGGATGGGCGATCGAAAAATAGTCACCGATGGCCCGAAGCGCGGTGAATCCGGACCGGATCAAGAGCCCGGCCATGGGTTGAAAGGGCACGTCCACCGTCGAGTTGATGAGCGCGGCGGTGTCCAGGATCGCACCGGCGGTCGTGACCCACGATCGGTCCGGATTCGGGGACCGGAAGAAGTTGAGCAACGGCAACGACGTGTGGGTTTCCTCCAACTCCGCGAACCAGAGTTGGTACTTCTCCCAGACGTCGTCGAGATCGTCGATCCGCCCGATGCGCTGCGCACGTTGCAAGAGGTCGACCGCGCGGGGCGGGGTGCCCGCGCGTGACGCGAGGTAGGCGACGAGAACTTCACGTCGAGAGAAGGAGGCGTACAGCGTTGGGAGGTAGGCGATCAGGAGCGCGACGAGTCCGAGTCCGAAGGCCGCCGCTGCGAATGCCACCACCGTTCCGACCGTGCCGGTCGGGCGGGCGAACCCGAGGGTGAACAACGACGATCCGGCCGCGGTGAACGCATTTGTGAACCCGTCACCATCGATGGCGAGGAAGATCAACGAAAAGGCGAGCACGAGCATCGCGAGCCAGACCGTCACGAACCCGAGCAGCACCATCGGCGAGTACATCGCCATGACCCGATCGCGCTGTTCGTAGGTGTTCGCGAAACGGATCCGCACGTCGAACAGCTTCCGCATCGCGACCGAGATGAGACGGGAAAGTCGGACCACGGCACCGCGGGGCAACACGAACGTGCGCACCGCGGCATCGACGACGACCCCGATGAGTGCCAGACCGGCCACCCACAGCGCGATATCTCGCAGCACCGCCATCTCAGTCTTCGTCCCGATGGGGCCGCACCCGGTTGCGCTTCGTGTTCGAACGCTGCTGTTTCGAACGCAGGCGGGCTTCGCGTGCGCCGCGACTGGGTTTGGTGGCCCGCCGGGGCGCCTCGACCCGGAGCGCCCCGGCCAGCTTGGCGACCAGCCGGCTCAGGGCGATCTCTCGGTTTCGAGCCTGCGACCGGCTATCGGCCGAGACGGCCCGCACGACGGCGCCGCACCGGTTGACGATCAGGGAGCGCTGCCAGGGCGACAGTGAGGTGCAGTCCCGGAGATCCAGCACCACCTCGACGCGCGTCTCGGAGGTATTGGCGTGCTGACCACCCGGGCCACCGGACCGGCTGACCCGCCAGACCAAGTCTGCGGGGTCGAGTGATGCCGTCCCCGAGATTCGGATTCGGCCGTCGGTCACCGTGAGGAAGGTAGCGGCCGCGACCAGACGAGGCGAAAGAATCCGTGCAGAGTGTTTGACAACCACGCAACCGCTTCCTACGTTGCGGGACTTCAGTCGGGTCGGGCATGATCCCCGGCCGCAACAACGTTCGATGCAACACCAACGCCACACCAACGTCGTCGCACCTGCGTCGGCTTCATCGGGGGGAAACGTGCGAGAGAACACGGCAGCGCGCCACAAGGCGCCCTTCTTCATTGCACTGTTCACGGTACTGGCACTCGCCGTCGCCGCGTGCGGCGGTTCGAGCGGCGGATCGAAGGGGACCTCGAAGACCCCGTCCGACACGACGAGCGGCAAGCCGCAGTACGGGGGCACCCTCACGTACAGCGTCGAGGCCAAGACCACGGCGTTCTGTCCGCCTCGTGGCCAGTTCGCGATCGCCGCGATCATGGTGGTCAGCGCCATCTACGACACGCTGACCCAGCCCACCCAGGACCCCAACGTCTACGCGCCGTACCTGGCGAAGTCGGTCACCGGGAACGCCGACAACACCGAGTGGACCATCGTCGTGCGCCCGGGTGTCAAGTTCCACGACGGCACGCCGCTCGACGGCGCTGCGGTCAAGCAGAACATCGACGAGTGGAAGAAGGGCATCCTCCTCAACTTCGTCTACGGCAACATCTTCGCGACGACCGTCACCGCGCCGGACACGGTCGTGGTCAAGACAACGAAGCCATGGGTGGACTTCCCGGCGTTCCTCTGGACCTCCGGCCGCGTCGGCATCGCCGCCCCCGCGCAGCTCAACGCGGGCGCGGCCTGTGACACGAACCTCATCGGCACGGGCCCGTTCAAGCTCAAGAGCTTCGACCCGACCACGGGTGATGTCTCCACTGTGAAGAACCCCGACTACTGGCGCAAGGGCCTGCCCTACCTCGACGGATTGAACTTCAAGCCGAACGAGGAGAGCGAGTCTCGGATCACCGGTATCCAAGGTGGCGACCTCGACATCACCCACAGCAGTGGCGGCAAAGATCTGAACGAGATCAAGTCGAAAGCTCCGAACGCCACCATCGTGGCCGAGCCCGACGGTCGCATGGAGATCTCGCACCAGCTGAACAACGTGGAGCGGCCGCCGCTCGACGACCTCGACGCCCGGAAGACCATCGCCCTCGCCGTC
>JANLTQ010000076.1:0-3311 GCA_031363005.1 Acidimicrobiia bacterium
CAATGGCCGGGTAGAGGTCTACAGCGCGCCCTTCGTGCTGGGGAGCTCACTGCTCTCCACCCGGACGGCATCGCGCAGGCAGCGCGCGACACCCTTGAACGATGCTTCGATCACGTGATGTCCGTTGCGTCCGGCGATCGATGTGAGGTGCAAGGTGATGCCGGCCGCGAAGGCGAACGCGCGCCAGAACTCTTCGGCGAGCTGGGGATCGAAGGTGCCAATCCATTCCGACACCGGATCGACGTCGTACGCCACGAACGGGCGGCCCGAGAGGTCGAGCGCCACTTGCACGAGCGCTTCGTCGAGCGGGAACAGACCGGAGGCGAAGCGGCGCACCCCGACCTTGTCGCCGAGCGCTTCCTTGAACGTGGAACCGACGACGATCCCGACGTCTTCGATGGTGTGGTGGGTATCGACGGCCAGGTCACCCGTCGCCTTGATCGTGAGGTCGAAGCCACCGTGTTTGCCCAGTTGCTCGAGCATGTGATCGAAGAACGGGATGCCCGTGTCCGCGTGTGCGTCACCAGTTCCGTCGACGGTGAGGGCAACCGAGATCTGGGTTTCGTTGGTTTCGCGCGCGTGTTCGGCGCGGCGCACCCTGGCGGCTTCAGACATGGTCGGTACTCTCGCGCAGAACGTCGCCGAGGCTCGACAGGAAGCGGTCGTTCTCTTCCGGGGTGCCGACGGTGACCCGGAGACAATCCTCCACGCCGGGCCACGACGAGAAGTCCCTGACCAGCACGCCCCGCGCGACGAGACCGTCCCACACCGGGCGGCCGCCGCGTGCGCACCGGAACAGCAAGAAGTTGGCGCCGGAGGGAAAGACCTCGACGAGCGGCTCGTCACGGAGTGCCGCAAAGATCCGCTCCCGTTCTTCGACGAGGTGGTGGACTCGTCCCTGCATCTCGTCGACGAATTGCAAGGCGACTCGTCCGGCCGCTTGGGTCGCAACGTCGAGGTGATACGGCAGAACGACCTTGTCCAACTCCTCGATCAGCCATCGTGGCCCGACGGCGAACCCGAGTCGGAGCGCGGCGAGGGACCACACCTTCGAATACGTGCGCGTCACCACGAGGGCGCGTTCGTCGTCGACCAACTGCAGTGCCGACTCGGGCGCGAACTCCCCGTACGCCTCGTCGACGATCACCAACCCCGGCGCGGCGTCGGCGATGGCGGCGATCGTGGCAATCGGTTCCACCGTGCCCGACGGGTTGTTCGGACTACAGACGAACACGATGTCCGGGTGTTCGCGCTCGATGAGTTCGAACGCGTTGGGGAGGTCGATGCCGAACTGGTCGTTCCGGTGTCCGGTGACGACGGGAGTCCCGGTGATGCGGGCGATGTGCGCGTGCAGCGCGTACGTGGGTTCGAAGACCAACGCCCGTCGCTCCGGTCCGCCGTAGGTGAGCAACAACGTTTGCAGCACCTCGTTGGAACCGTTGGCGGCGAAGATCCGCTCGACCGGCTCGCCGAGGTGTTCGGCAATGCCGTTCCGGAGCTCGTGCGCACCGCGGTCCGGGTAGCGGTTGAGATCGGCGGTCCGAAGCTCGTCGACCCACGCGTCGACGAACGCGGGCGGTGGCGGAAACGGACTCTCGTTGGTGTTCAGCCGGACCGACACGTCGAGCTGCGGCGAGTGGTAGCCGGCGAGGGTCTGGAGATCGGGACGCGGGCGCGGTCGGCTCATCGGCGGATCCGTCGGTCCACGGACGCGGCGTGGGCTTCGAGTCCTTCGGCGCGTGCGAGGAGCGACGCGCTCGGACCGACTGCGTTCAGGCCCGCGTCCGTGGCCTGCACGATGTGCATGTGGGTCCGAAAGTCGTCGACCCGGAGGGCACTCGAGAATCGGGCCGCGCGCCCGGTGGGTAGGACGTGGTTCGCACCGGAGACGTAGTCACCGATCGCGGTGGGCGCGTCGATGAACACCGCACCGGCGTGACGGATCGACGGCACGATGTCCGCCGCGTGCTCGACCTGGAGTTCGAGGTGTTCGGGCGCCACCAGGTTGGACACCATGACTGCCTGGTCCAGGTCTCGTACCAGGACCGCCCGTCCGCCGGTGGTCAGGGTGGACTGGATCTCCTCCGCACGCGCCGCCACCGCCAGGTACCCGAGCACCGCGTCGAGCACGTTGTCCAGCACGGCTTCGTCCCAGGCGACCACGTACGCGGTCCCGCCGGGTCCGTGTTCGGCCTGCGCCGCGAGATCCAGCGCCACCTGTTGCGGGTCAGCTGATCCATCGGCGATGACCACGAGCTCGGAGGGTCCGGCCGGACCGTCGATGCCCACCACGCCCATGCCCGCAACGAACCGCTTGGCGGCGTCGACGTAGGCGTTGCCCGGACCGACGATGACGTCGACTGCCGGGATCGACTCGGTGCCGAACGCCATGGCGGCGATGGCCTGCGCGCCGCCGACGCGGTAGATCTCGTCGACGCCGGTGAGGAATGCCGCCGCAAGGGTGACGTTCGGGACCCGGCCCTGCGGATCCGGTGGCACACACAGCACCCGCTCGGGCACCCCCGCCACGCGCGCCGGGATCGAGGTCATGAGGACCGTCGACGGGTAGGCGGCGCGGCCGCCCGGCACGTACAGTCCGGCGCGATCGACGGGTCGGATCGCTTCCGTGACCGTGACACCGTCGGCGGAGTAGGCGGCCGGCGGCTGACCGACCTGCTCCTGGTGGTACTCGTTGATCCGACCGGCGGCGACCTCGAGTGCGTCGCGAACCTCGGTCGGTGTTGCCTCGACCGCGGCCCGGCATTCGTCCTCGGTGACCCGGAAGCGGTCCAGCACCGCACCATCGAAGCGTTCGGCGAACTCTCGCACCGCGGCGTCGCCCCGGCTGCGCACCGCTTCGACGATCGCGGCCACCGAGTCCGTGACCGCATCGTCGGGCCCGACGCCGTTCCGTCCGATGCCGAGCCGAGCGGCGAGATCGGTGCGCGCGTCGCGGACGTCCAGGCGGGCGAGCATCGGCGCAGGATAACGGGACCGATTGTGCGTTCCCCGACGAGTTGCAACGTGAGGGCGTCATTGTCAGGCTCGCGTCGGTGAGCGGAACCTCTGACCATGCCGAACTCGTGACGCTGCGATCGTCCTTGGAGGAACTGACCCAAAGGGCGGTGACCGTCGGTGACACGTACCGGAACACCGATAGTTCCGGAATCGCCGCGGACCTCGAGACCGCCGAGCGGGCTTTGATCTCGGCTCGCCGGGCGTTCGACCGGGCGATCAAGTCCCTCACCCCCCGCGCCTGACCGTCTCCCCCAGTTTTGGGGGCCTGTAGTGGTCTCCGGGTGCCCCACAGG
>JANLTQ010000093.1:0-4096 GCA_031363005.1 Acidimicrobiia bacterium
GGCGCGCCCGAGCGCGTGAACAGGCGGTACGAGCCCGGTTCGGCCCACTCGGAGTCGTGGCCGGCGAACAACCAGGTGCGATGGAAGACGCGCTCGACCTCGAGATCGAAGAAATCCGGATCCGTGTACCGCGCGGTGGGAATCGGCGGAACCGGGATTGCCTCCGCCGGCGGTGCGGTCCGCGCCTTCTCGTTCTCGATGCGATCACGGATGGTGCGTTCGAGGGTGGCGTCCATGGTTCCTTCTCGGAGCTCTGATGGGCCGGGGCAGGTCAACCGTCCGGGGTGACGACCTTCGGGCTGAGGGCCTTTGCGGTGACGGGGACAGACCGTACCTGTACATTGGTGAACACTGTTCACTACAGTAGCCGTGAGCGCGGTTGCGCGCATCGCTGCCCGAGGGGGGCCCATGCCGGCACCGGCATCACTGACCACCGCATCGCACACCGATTTCGAGCTCGAGCTCGTCGCCGGGACCTGGCCGACCGATATCAGCGGCGACATGGTGTTCTCGAGTGTGCAGCAGAGCGGTGCGCTCGGATACGCGATCTTCGACTGGGGCGCGATCTGTCGGCTCGCGCTGGTGCCGGGCACCCGAGGCGCCGGTCCCGGCCGATTCGCGTGGCAATCGCGCTCGATCCAAAGCCCGGGGAAGCAGCTCTACGACCTCCATCCGGAACAGTTCTCCGGAAGTGCAATCGGGTACAGCTCACCGTTCGGGCCACCCAACGCCTCGAACACTGCGCCCTTGCCGTGGGGCAACCGGCTCTTCACCACGTGGGATGCGGGTCGGCCCATCGAGTTGGATCCAGTCACGTTGGACTTCGTTGCCGAGGTCGGTCACGTCGACAGCTGGGGCGGTTCTTCGATGCCCACCCCCGGCGTCCTCCCCTTCCTGCTCTCCTCCGCTCACCCCGTGGTGGACCCTGAGTGCAACTGCCTCTGGAGCGCCAAGGCGGATTTCGTCATGGAACCGACCTTCGGTCTCCAACCGGTGATCGTGCGCTACGACGGTGACGGCACGAGAGTGCGTACGTGGCCGCTCGACGGCATCACCTTCGGCGGTTCGCTGCACACGGTGAGCCAGACGCGCAACTGGTTGATCCTCGCGGACTCGGGCAACTTCAAGGCCGACCCGGCCGAGATGATGGGCGGCGCGCGTGAGGCCACCATCGACGACCAAGTCCCCGTCTGGCTCATCCGCAAGGAGCAACTCGACCGCCTGCCGTCGGGCACTCCCGTCACACCCATTCAGGTGATGATGTCCCCGTCGGCCGGCCACTACTACGCGCGCTGGGACGACAGCGACGGCATCTCGGTGGTCTGGGAGGGCATGGACCTCATGGACCTCGCGCTCTACATGAAACCCGGCGACCTCGACGTGAACGGCGACCCGATCGACCCCGCGGTGATCGGGCTCTACAACATGGCGATGGCGCCGGAGACGATCACCGAAGTGGTGGTCGAACCCGAAACCGGCAAGGTCCTCGAACGCGGCCTCTACCGCGAGGACTGGACCTTCAACCTCCAACTCTCGGCGATGGACTGGAGCACCGAGGGACTGTCGAAGCCCACCCTCCACCACGTCTCGTACCAAGGCTGTCGGCCCGGCAACATCTCCCGGCGCGCCGCCGACTTGTACGCGGGTCGGATCGACCTGGACCTCGCGGGCCGAGAGACGCCCGGCGCGCTCGCCACCTTCGAGCGCGGCAGCATGGAACTCACGGCACGCTGGGAGTACTCCGATCTCGGTGACCACATCACCTCCCCCACGTTCGCGCCGCGTGACGTGGGCGCGGATCCGTCGGCGAGCCGGTACGCGGGCGCCCAACCCGGCGGCCACGACGGCTACGTGGTGCAACCCGTCCAGAACGACAACGGGTTCCGCATCGAGTTGTTCAACGCGGCCAAGGTCGGGAACGGTCCGATCGCGGTGTTGGCCGGCACCAACCACGAGTGCGTGCCGATGGTGCTGCACTCGGCGTGGATGCCCGTCGCGGATCAGCTTGCCAATGTCGAGCGGCTGCGGTTCTCGGACGAAGTCACCCCCGAACGACTCGCCGCAGTTCCCGCCGAGCTGCACCCGGCGATCCATCACGTGGCCGAAACCTGCGATGAGCTCTGAACCGATGCCCGCCCGCGCCCACCAATTTCACCGTGCGGCGATTCACCTACCAGTACGAGAGACCGGAGCACCGTGATGCCCACCACTTCAGCACTTCGCACCTACGTGACGAACGCGGCGAACCAGCCGGACCTCCGGGGAAATCTCGCGCCCGTCGGTGAGGGTTTCGACACCGAGTCCTGCCCCGTCACCGGTCAGGTGCCGGCGGGGTTGCGTGGCACCTTCGTCCGCAACGGCCCGAACCCCATGTTCGAACCGATCAGCAGCTACCACATGTTCGACGGCGACGGGATGCTCCACGGCATCACGTTCTCCGACGATGGTGTGGCCTACCGCAATCGCTGGATCCGCTCCCGCGGTCTCGGCGCCGAGATCGCGCACGGCAGTGGCGTGTATCCCGGGTTGGGCGAGGTCATGAACTTCCCAGATCCTTCCCTCACCGGTGACGCCGGCCCGGTGAAGAACCCGGCGAACACCCACATCGTGCGCCACGCGGGGAAGTACTTGGCGTTGTGGGAGGGCGGCCTCCCCACCCAGGTGACCGCGTCGCTGGACACCGTCGGCGAATACGACTTCGACGGCCTCCTCAAAGGATCGATGACCGCGCACCCGCGGCTCGATCCGCGCACCGGTGAGATGTGCTTTTTCGCGTACTCGTTGTTCGCGCCGTACCTGCGCTACCACGTCGTCGATGCGGCGGGTCGGCTCGTGCACAGTGTGGCGATCGACCTTCCGGCGCCGGTGATGATGCACGACTTCGTCATCACCGAGGATCACGCGGTCTTCTTGGACTCTCCGATCGTGTTCAACATGGAGAGCCTCGGCGACGGTCCGATGGTGAGTTGGCGACCGGAGAACGGCACCCGCATCGGCGTGATGCCGCGCCGCGGCTCCGCCGAGGACATCACGTGGCACGACATCGATCCCGGCCACGTCCAGCACTTCTGGAACGGGTGGGTCGACGGCAACCGCGTCGAGTTCTCGGGCTCACGCTTCGACGCCCCGGACTTCGGCATCGATCCCAATGCGCCGCTCGACGAGTCCACGGCGAGCCCGGTCGGTGGGCGGCCGACCCGGTACTGGGTCGACCTGGCGACCGGGAAAGCCGGCTCTGAACAGTTCGACGATCTGAGCGGCGACTTCAATCGCATCAACGACGACTACAACGGCGTCCGGACGCGCTACCTCTACATGTCGGCGTTCATCAGTCCGGGCCGCACCATCGGCGACTTCGACACCGTCGTGAAGTACGACGAGACCACCGGTGCGCGCACCGAGTGGTTCGCAGGCCAAACCGCGCACGTCGGCGAGAGCGTGTTCGCGCCCGACCCCGCCGGGTCCAACGAGGACGACGGCTGGCTGGTCAACGCGATCTACGACGACGTTCGGGATGCCACCGACGTGGTCATCATCGACGCCCGCGACGTCGCCCACGGCCCCGTCGCCACGGTCCACCTCCCTCAACGCGTCCCGTTCGGCTTCCACGCGAACTGGTTCGCCGCGGATTCCACGTCGGAGCCACGGTCATGAAGCTGCGGATCGTTTCAGTGCTGGTTGCGAGCGTGGCAATCGCGGTAGCGGGCTGTGGAAGCAGTGACACCCGGGCCGGCGACTCCAAGAATTCGGCGGCAACGACCGCGCGCCGCTTAGCCGGTCGCTACGCGCACTACGACGTCGTCGCCTACGACAGCTCGCTCCTCAAGAACCTGATCATCAGCTACGGATTCACCGATCTCACCGTGAAGGGCGACCGCCTCATCGCGCACGAGTCGTTCTGCCACGCGGATCAGACCACGGACCAGCCCATCAAGACCACCATTTCCGATGCCGGCACCCGTGCGATCAAGCCCGTCAGTATCGCCGTGACACTGAGCACGAAGAACGGACGGGCCCGATTGCAACGCGCCGAGACCCCAACCGGCGTTGGGATCCATTTCGCCGATCCGGCGCACGACACGCTCCCGACGGACCC
>JANLTQ010000606.1:0-7032 GCA_031363005.1 Acidimicrobiia bacterium
GCGCGCGCAGAGCTGGTCCGGCGCTGGCTGCACACGTTCGGACCGGGGACGTTGACGGACGTCGCGTGGTGGACCGGCTGGGGCCAACGCGAGACCCGCGCGGCACTGGACGCGGTCGGAGCGGTCGAGGTCGAACTCGAGACCGGAGCCGACCCCGGATACCTGCTTGCCGACGACCTCGCGCCCGCTCGCGTGCCGAACGCTTGGGTGGCGTTCCTTCCGGCGTTGGACCCAACCGTCATGGGTTGGAAGCAACGCGAGTGGTACCTCGGCGGCCATGCACCGCGGCTGTTCGATCGCAACGGCAACGCCGGTCCTACGGTGTGGGCGAACGGTCAGATCGTGGGCGGGTGGGCCCAACGTGCTGATGGGGACGTCGTCGTCGATTTGCTCACCGACGTCAACCCGCCCACTGTCGCCATGATCTATCGCGAAGCGACGTCCCTCACCGAGTGGCTGTCAGGCACCCGTGTCACACCCCGATTCCGGACCCCGATCGAGAAGGAACTCAGCACCGCCTGACCCCGCTTCACGTGACCGATTGCACGCTGTATTTCGCGACTCGTCGTCATAGCCTGCCCGGATTCCGTGTGCCTCTCCCCCGAGGAATCTGATGCAGAAGCTCGCTCGCGCCTGTTACCGCCAGCGCCGTTCCGTCCTGGCCGTGTGGATCCTGCTGCTCGTCGGCCTCTCGGTTGCGTCGAGTCAGGCCGGCGGCGTGTTCAAGGTGCAACAGGGACTGCCCAACTCAGAGAGCCAACGCGCCTTCACCACCTTGAAAGAGCGCGGCTTCGGAGAACGCGCCGGCGCTTCGGCCCAGATCGTCTTCACCGACCCGTCCGGCGTTCGCACGCCGACGGTCCAGGCCGCGATGGACGGACTCTTCCGTTCGGTTGAGCAGAAGGTCTCGGACGCGCAGATCGTCAGCCCCTTCCAAGCCGGCCGCGAACGCCAGATCTCGAAGGACGGCACGATCGCCTACGCCGAGCTGAATCTCCGCGATCGGTCCTCGGCCGACTTCGAATCCGTGGCCACCACCGTCAAGGGGCTGCGCGATCAGGTCCGGGTGCCCGGCTTGCAGATCGAACTCGGCAACGAGATCTTCAAGGAGCAGAAGTTCGGCAGCGAAGCCATCGGAATCGGTCTTGCGATGATCATCCTGCTTGTGGCGTTCGGTTCGCTGCTGGCCATGGGTCTCCCCATCGCGACGACGATGTTCGGGATCGGGTGTGGCGTGGCCGTCGTCTCGCTCGTGGCCAACGTGTTCAACATGCCGAACTTCACCACCCAGGCCACGTTGATGGTATCGATCGGCGTCGGCATCGACTACGCGCTCTTCATCGTCACTCGCTATCGCGAGAACCTCGCGTTCGGACACGATCCGGAAGCATCGGTGGTCGCGGCGCTCGACACCGCCGGGCGCGCCGTTCTCTTCGCCGGTTCAACCGTCATCATCTCCTTGACCGGACTGCTCATTCTCAACACCGAGACGTTCCGCGGGGTTGCGATCGGAATCATCATCGGCGCGCTGTTCACCATGCTCGGATCGGTCACACTCCTCCCGGCGCTCATGGGATTCGTCGGGACCAACATCGACCGGTTCGGCCTCCCCCACCGGGACCGCACGGACTCCGACCGGCCACCGTTCTGGAAACGCTGGAGCAAGCTCGTCCAGCGGCGTCCGTGGCCGGCGTTCGTCGGGGCATTGGTCGTACTCCTCGTCGTCGCCTCACCGGTCTTTTCCATGCGCCTCGGCTTCGGTGACGCCGGCAACGAACCCGCGTCCAGCACGACTCGGCGCGCCTACGACCTGTTGGCCAAGGGATTCGGTCCCGGCTTCAACGGGCCGATCCTGATCGCCGCCGAAACGCCGGGCGGCAGCGGCGATCTCGAGGTTCTCAACCGACTGTCGGTCGACGTCAACGGCACGCCCGGCGTCGCGTTCGCCACGCCGGCCCAGCCCAACGCCCAGGGCACGGCCGCGATCATGCAGGTGTTCCCGTCCACGACACCACAGGACAAGGCCACCAGCGATCTGGTCGACACGCTGCGCCAGCGAGTCGTGCCGGACGCGATCAAGGGCTCGACGGTGACGGCATCGGTGGGCGGGTTCCCCGCCGCGGTCAACGACTTTGCGAGCTACACCGCACGGATGTTGCCGGTCGTGGTCGGCTTCGTGCTGCTGCTGTCGTTCATCCTGTTGATGGTCGTGTTCCGCAGCCTGCTCGTGCCGCTCAAGGCCGTCATCATGAACTTGCTGTCGGTGGGCGCTGCGTACGGCGTCATGGTCGCGGTGTTCCAATGGGGTTGGGGCGCCAGCTGGATCGGTGTGGGCAAGGAGGGGCCGATCGAGTCCTGGGCGCCCCTCATGCTCTTCGCCGTGGTCTTCGGTCTCTCGATGGACTACGAGGTCTTCCTGCTCTCGCGGATCAAAGAGGAGTACGACCGCACCGGTGACAACGCGGGCGCGGTGGCCGACGGACTTGCCGCGACCGCCCGGGTCATCACCGCCGCCGCCGCCATCATGGTGTGCGTGTTCGGTGCGTTCGTACTCGGTCCGGAACGGTCGCTGAAGGTCTTCGGTCTCGGTATGGCCGTGGCCGTGTTCATCGACGCGACCATCGTGCGGCTCATCCTGGTCCCGGCGACGATGGAACTACTCGGCGATCGCAACTGGTGGCTCCCCGGTTGGATCGACCGCATCCTGCCGCGCATCCACATCGACGGTGATCACGACCTCGACGCCGAGCTCGCCGCGCTGACCGCAGCGGAGTCGTCACCGACGAAGTAGCAACGCGTCAACCAAGACGCAGACGAAACTCCAACTCGTCTCGGATGGGCAACCCGTTCGCGGCGTGGGTTGGGATCGAGGGTTTGAGCGTGGCACGCGCGTCGTCGACGGCCCCGGAATGACACGTCACCAGCTCGAAGCCGACCGACTCGTAGAACGCAATCGCATCAAGGTTGTCGTTGGTGGTGATGAGCCAGACCGAGTCCGCGCCCGCGTGACGGGCCCGTTCGAGCACTGCGTCGATAAGTACTCGGCCCACGCCGCGTCGACGCTCGATCGCGTTCAGGGTCACGATCTCCCAGGCACGACCGAATATGAGGTACGTGACTGCACCGACCGGGGTGTGATCACGGAGCGCAACCATGCCCTCAAGACCCCCCGGGTCCACCAGTTCGCCGCGCCGGGCGACCGTTCCTCTCCACTCGTCCATGAGCATCGCGGCGGTCCAGCGGCGCAGCTCGCCGTCCGGTTCCAGGGTGATGGTGGTGAGCATCGACGGTGCTCCGCGCCGTCAGCCCCGGTTGGTCACGCCGACTGGGCGTCGAACTCCGGAAGACCCAGGCGTTTGCGCACCTCGGGTCGGCGCAGTGGCGGGTCGGTCTTGGGCGGTTGGCGGCGAGCCGGCAAATCGGCAAGGAGATGTTCGCTGATGTGCGCGATCTTGAGCGCTGCCTCCTCCATCGCCGCCGCAACGTCGCCCTTGGGCTTGGTCACACCACTGATCTTGCGGACGAACTGACGCGCCGCCGCCTCGATCTCATCGCGCGTCGCCGGTGGTTCCAGTCCTCTGAGTTCCGTGATGTTTCTGCACATGGAGTCCCAGCGTAGAAGCCCCAGCCAATCACGACCAGGGCCTCATGAGGTCGCGCCACGGGTACCACTACGCTCCGTGGCCGGCGCGCACCCGCGGCGCAACCCTGACTGGAGATGCATGCGTTCCGCTACCCGTTCACCCTGGTTCTCCCTCGTCGCGCTCTGTTTCGCGATCTTCGTGGTCATCGGGGGATGTGGTTCCGACGCCCCGAAAGCGTCCAAGGTCCAGACCCCGAAGCCGATCGAAGACCTCAACATGGAGGCCGGCGACTTCACCAATGTGCACGACATGACGCCGGTGCGCGGGTTCTTCGTGGCCAACAAGCTCGGGCATCTGAAAGAGGCGGTGGCGATCGCCACTGCGAACAAGGGTGGGAAATACCCCGTCGGCACGATTCTGCAGTTGGTCCCGCAAGAAGCGATGGTGAAGCGTCGCGCGGGATACAACCCGAAGACCAAGGACTGGGAGTTCTTCTTCCTCACCACCACCGCAGCCGGCACCGCCATCGACAAGCGGGGTGGCGAAGAAGTGGTCAACCGGTTCGGGCTCAACTGCTACGCGTGTCACTCGGCCGCCCAAGGCAAGTTCGACCTCGTCTGCGAGAAGACCCACGGCTGTGAGCCCCTGCCGATCGGCGACGACCTGATCCACGGCATCCAGGCCACCGACCCGAGACCACTCGCCACCAAGAACTGACGAACTCCTCCATCACGACGATTGGCGTCTGAGGCCGCAGTTCGCGGCTCCAGACGCCAATCGGTCGGGATGGGTGAACGGGAGAAACCGCTACGACACCGGTGTCGCGATTGCCGAGATCCGGTACATCGCGGCGACATCGCTCACCGCGACGAGTCCGTCGCCGACCTGACCGGTGGCGGCACCGCCGGCGATTGCACCGACCGCAGTGTCCACCTCGCCGTCTTCGACGAAGAGCGACACGAGCAGCTTGTGGGACACGAGCATCTCGTACGCGTTCCCGCGATACTCACCGGTGCGCTCGGGTGAGCGACCGTGGCCACGCACATCGCTGATCGTGAACCCCGACAGTCCGGCCTGCTCGAGGAGCGCGGCGACCTCGCCGAGACGCTCGGGCCGGATGATGGCTTCGACGCGTTTCATGACGCCCCCACTTCTTCACGCGTACTCGCCGCGTCGGATGGTTTGAGTTCGACGAGGGCGGAGCCACCCGTCGTGTAGAAGACCGCGCCCTGGGCTTCGAGGAAGTCCGGGTACGCGAGTGCGCCCATCTCCGGCATGTCCAGACCCGCGACCTCAGCCGCTTCGTCGGACCGGAGGACGCCGGCCTTCTTCAAGATCGTGAAGAAGACGATGCACGCAACCGAGCACCACGCCACGACCACGACCATTGACGCCAGCTGGGCCCAGAGCTGGCCACTCTCGCCGTAGAACAGACCCTTGACGCCGCCGGCAACACCGTTGAAGCCGTCGCCGTACCGACCATCGGCGAACAGTCCGAGTGCCAACAGGCCCCAGAGGCCGTTCGCACCGTGGACGGCCACCGCGCCGACTGGATCGTCGACCTTCGCCTTGTGCTCGACGACGACCACCGCCACGACGACGAGGACACCGGCGACCACGCCGATCACTGCGGCCGCCCAGGGAGCGACGAACGCGCACGGCGCCGTGATGGCAACCAATCCGGCGAGCAGACCGTTGCACGTCATCGACGGGTCCGGCTTGCCGTACTTCTTCCACATCACGAACATCGTGGTCAGACAACCGAACGCCGCCGCGAGGATCGTGTTCACGATCACGATCGTGAAGCGGAAGTCGGTGGCGCCGAAGGTGGAGGCGCCGTTGAAGCCCATCCACCCGACGAGCAGGACCATCGTGCCGAGGAACGCCATCGGGAGGTGGTGACCCGGGATGGCGCGCGGCTTGCCGTCTTTGTCGAACTTGCCGATCCGAGCGCCGAGGATCTTGGCGCCCCAGAACGCGGCAACCCCGCCCATGGCGTGCACCACGCCCGAGCCCGCAAAGTCGAGGGCTCCATGACCCCACTTCGGTCCGAGCGTTCCGAGCTGCGAGAGGAACCCGCCGCCCCACACCCAGTTGCCGTACACGGGGTAGAGGATCATCGAGGCGAACAGGCCCCACCAGATGAAGCCCGAGAACTTGAATCGCTCGGCCATTGCTCCCGTCGGGATGGTGGCCGTCGCGTCCATGAACACGAGTTGGAAGAAGAAGAACGCGAGGATGCCGACGTCGTACGCGTGGCCGGTGAGGAAGAATCCGGAGTGCGAGATGACTTGCCACTCACCCAAGTGAGCACCCGCTCCGAGGGGAGTGATCCCCAGCGCCGGGTTCGAGACCGACCCGAACATCAGCGCGTACCCGCACACGAACCAACCCACGGTTCCCAACGCGAAGATGACGAGGTTCATCATCATCGTGTGCGCCGCGTTCTTGGCTCGAGTGAATCCGGTCTCGACCAGCGCGAACCCAGCCTGCATGAAGAGGACCAGCACCCCGCCGGTCATCAACCACGTGTAGTTGATGGCCAAGTGGTCTTTCGCAACCGTCGAGCGCAACGTGTCACTGGTTTCGGCCGGGGTCTTGCCCGCCGGTGTCACTAATTCGATTTGATCCTTGGAGGTACCGGTGTTGGCTCCGGTCGCGTCGCCGTTGTCGGCGAAGGCAACCCCGGCGAGTCCCACGATGAGAAACATGGTCGAGAGGCCCATCGTCGCAAAGAGACGGCGACGGAAGCGGGGGGTGAGGTGGCCGGCCTGGAGACCTGCTCTGCGGCGCTGGCGCCGAAAGATCACAGGACTCAAGAGCGCGGCCACGATGAGAACCACGAACAGTGGACGCAACATGGTGGAGGAAACTTTCGGTCGTCGGGCGGAAAGTGAAACGAGACGCTCCGTTGCGTCGGGCGTCACCGTAGGGAGACCCTGTTTCGGGTTTCCGTCCGCTCTGTGAACGGTGTGTTACAGCACCTGATCAGTGCCGGGAGACCGGCAAATCCGACCTCGAACGACTACAACGTCACCCCTATGGCTGAACCTGTCGTCACCGAAAACACCGCAGACCACTGCTTCGAGATCGCGCTCGACGGCACGCTGATGGGCCACACCCGCTACGTCGACAAAGGCGGACGACGCATCTTCGTCCACACCGAGATCGACCCCGCTCGTGAAGGTCACGGCTACGCCTCGACGCTCGTGCGCGCTGCGCTCGACGACGCTCGGCAGCACCAGACCCTGATCGTGCCGCTCTGTCCGTACGTCGCCGAATGGATCGAACGTCACCCCGACTACGCCGATCTCATCGACACGGATCTGCTCGCTCGAATGGAGAGCAAGCAGTGAACCGACGTGTGGTCGTTTGGGGTACCGGCAACGTGGGACGGCCCGCGATACGTGCGGTCGCCGCCCACCGCGACCTCAACCTGGTGGGCGCG
>JANLTQ010000132.1:0-3621 GCA_031363005.1 Acidimicrobiia bacterium
CATCACCCTGGAATGGACGCCGCAGCAATACGTGAAGGGCGCGCTGATTGCGTCCGGAATCGGTGTGTTCGCGTGTCTCGGGATCATCGTCGCTGCGGCACGTCGCCGTCGTCGCCGGACGGTGGCTGAGGACGATGGCATCCACTCGGACCCAGCATTGGACCCGGACCTCGCCGTCGACGGTGATGTCACGACGGGCCGAGCCGAGGGCGCGTTCGCAACGTTCCGATCGCGAGCGGCGCCGGCATCGTGGGGGAGTGCGGTCCTCGCCGCAGGTGCGATCGGGTTCGGCACCGCGGTGTTGACCCGCACGACCCTCGGAGCGGTGGTGGCGCTCTGTGTCCTCGGAGTCTTGCGGTGGCCACGCGCTCGAATTGCTCTGCGTCTGCTGCCCGCGATCGTGATGGTGCTGGTCGGCGCCTACGTGGCGTGGGGACAGCTCCGCCACAACTACACCGCAAACTTCGAGTGGCCGACCTACTTCGAACCGGCCCGCAACGTCAGTTGGCTCGTGGTGATTCTCCTCGGCGCCGATGTGGTGGTCGGCCGGGTGTTGAAGGATGACCCGAGCACCGAGCGCAAGGCGCCGGTAGGGTTCCTTGGTCCATCGCGCACCGCGGACGCGGCCCGAGACGTCCCGGTCTACCGGGGCCAGGGGGGTGATCCGGGGTGACCGGCAGGCTGGACGACCACCAGACCGCGACCCCGAAGCAGGGAGTACGTCGCCTCGGCAGTGTCGACGGCGTACGGGCGATCGCGACGGGCTTCGTGTTCGCGTACCACGGGTCGGTGCTGCTGGGCGCGGGCGGGTTCATGAGCCGGCACTGGAATGTCGTCGGGCTCTTCGGGCCGTTGGGCGTGTGCATCTTCTTCGTGATCAGCGGCTTCCTGCTGTTCCGTCCCTTCGTGGGGGCGATCCTTGGTGACCGTGCCTTCCCCGCGGCCGGCGTCTTCTGGCTCCGTCGTGCGCTGCGCATCCTGCCCGCATACTGGGTCGCGCTGACGCTGCTCTGGCTCGTCTTCGATCGGATCCAGATCGGCAACACCGGCGAGTTCTTCACCTTCTACGGCCTCGTACAGAACTACCGCACCGGCTTCGTCGACAGCGGCCTCGACGTCGCCTGGACGCTCGTGATCGAGATGAGCTTCTACCTCGTGCTGCCGATCTTCGCAGTCGCCCTGGTCGCGCTGGCGAGGCGGGCGCGCCAGTTGCGCACGCGGTACCTGGTGGCACTCGCCGGGGCCGCGTCGTGGTTCGTGGGCGGGATGACAGTCCGCGTCTGGGACATCTGGTTCCGGGCGGGCCCGCAGAGCGCGCGAGGTACATGGTTCGCGGTCTCCCAGACGACGCGTTGGCTCCCGGGCTATCTCCATTGGTTCGCCGGCGGAATGATGCTCGCGGTCGTCGTCGAATGGGTCGCACGGGGCGGCGAGATGCCACGGGTGCTGCGCCTGCTCGGCGATCACCCCTGGGTGTCGTGGCTCGTGGCCGCCGGATTCCTCGGCGTCGACATCGCGATCGACCTGCCGCAGAACGTGTATCTCGGGACGCCAATGCAGGGTCTGGTCGTCACGCTGTGCACGCCGCTCTTCGCAACGTTCCTGTTCCTCCCGACGGTGATCGGCGACACCCCCAGCGTGATCCGCGGCGCCCTCGCGTCCGTGCCGATGGCCTGGATCGGACTGGTCTCCTACGGCGTGTACCTCTGGCATCGGCCGATCATGGTGGACATCATCGAGCGCACGAGCGGCGCCGGCGCGCGCACCGGGTTCGCCTGGGTGGGAGTGCGATACGCGATTGCGATCGCGGCGACGCTCGCGGTCGCAGCGGCGAGCTACTACCTCGTCGAGCGCCCGTGCATCAGAGTGTCGCATCGCTTCCGACGCCGGCGGCCGAAGGACTCGGGAACGCTCGCCGTCTCCGAGGCGCGTTCGTGAGGAGCTCCACCACCGTGGCGAGCCGATCCGACGCCCGGTGGGCCGCGGTGATCGCCGCAGTGCTGATCATCCCGCTCGTGGTGGCGGCGGTGCTCCTCGCCACCGGCAGCGGTCACTACCGGCCGGGGTTCGACAACGCGCTCATCGAACTCCGCGTGCGCGACGCGTTCGACCATCTCCTCTACACGGGTCCGTACTCGCGTTTCGGTTGGTACCACCCTGGCCCGATCCTCTTCTACCTCTTCGCCGTCCCGTACCAGCTCGCGGGGGAGCGTTCGCTCGCGATCCCGATCACTGCGCTCGCGCTCAATGCGATCGCGATCGGGGTGCTGCTGTGGGTCGCGTTCCGCATCGGGCGGCTCGCCGGCGTGCTGTGGGTGGCCCTGCCCGTCGTGCTGCTGATGCGATCCCTGGGCATCGGGCTCCTGCACAGCCCATGGAATCCGGATGTGTCGATCTTCGCGTTCTTCGCCTTCCTCATCGCGGCGTGGGCGGTGGCCGACGGACACCGGATCATGCTCGTCGTCGCGGTGCTCTTCGGGAGCTTCGTGGTGCAGAGCCACGTGGGTGACGCACTCCCGGTCGTGCTCGTACTCGCGCTCGCCGTCGGATTCGGCGAATGGTGGCGGCCGCGGCCCGAGGGTCGTCGGGCGCCGGTGTTCGTGGCCGCCGTACTGCTGGCGGTCGCACTGTGGGCGCTTCCCGTGTACGGCGACCTGGTGGCCGGCAACGGCAACCTGCGGAAGGTCACGGCGTTCGCGTTCAGCGGTGGCACCTCGAGTCACGAGGATCGGGTCGGCGGACTCGAGGCGCTCAAGGTCGTCGGCGCACAGTGGGGCCCGCGGCCGCTGTGGCTCGTGACTTCCGCGTCCGATCTCCCGTTCCAGGGCTCGCTCGTCTACGAGGAGAGCCGCTGGTGGTTACCGCTCAGCCTGCTCCCGGCGGCGGCCCTGACGATCTGGGCGTTCCTGCGGCGGCGCCGGACCGTGGCGACGCTCGGCGCGATTACTGCGGTCGGGTTCGTCACTGCGTTGTTCACGATGGCGTCCGTGCGAGGACCGGTCTGGTCATACCTCGCCTGGTGGATGTGGGTGGTCGGCGCGTTGTCGGGGGTCCTGACGCTTGCGGGCCTGTGGGCACTGCTCGCGCCCCGCTGGGATCGCCTCGTCCGGCCCGTTGTGCTGGCGTCGACGCTCGTCGTGGGAGTCGCGGTCGGGATCGGGCTCATCGCCGACGTCGCCGACGCGCGGGTGCCGTCGGACACGATGGGCCTCACGGTCAGGGAGCAGCAGGCCGAGGCGCGCGTGATCGGTGGCGACGTGGTGGCGGCGATGCAACGCGCCGGCTCTGGCCCCGTCGTGCTCGACACCACCTACGGCGTGCTCGAGAGCCCCGGCCTCGCTCTCGCGCTCGAGCGCGCCGGGATCCCGGTCCGCATCGCCGGCAAGGAGGCGACGGTCCCGTACGGGGAGCTGCGCCGGTGGACCTGCGGGCAGGCGCGAGCCCGGCTCGGCGTGTACTCCGGCGACGACAACATCCGAAAGCAGCGGCCGACGGGGCGCAGGATCGCTCGTTGGGTGGAGAACTACACACCCGCCGAGCGCCACCGCCAGGAGTTCACGCGCTCGGTGTTCCTGCGCCAGCCCGAGTCGATCGTGCGCACCCGCAATCTCGACAAGATCG
>JANLTQ010000613.1:0-1537 GCA_031363005.1 Acidimicrobiia bacterium
GTCAACGGCCTCGCGCTCCACCAGCACCGGCGACGACAACCCACCGCACTCGCCGCCTGACCCTCCTTTCCGACGCCACGCTCACTTCAACGCGTCCGCACAGGGGTTTCTCGTCGCGAACTACCGTCGCGAGACGGACGAACGCAGTTCAACGTCCCGTATGCAGCAAACATCCGCCGGATCCCAGCAACGCACCGGGTTTTCTGCCACGTATTCTGCAGCCCCCGCCCTCGTAGCTCAGGGGAGAGAGCAACCGCCTCCTAAGCGGTAGGTCGCAGGTTCGAATCCTGCCGAGGGCACGTTCCCGATCAGGCGGGCCGCAATCAGTCGAGACACTTCGCTCGGGCGTTCGTCCCGGCGGTCTCGACGGCGTCCTGACCCATCTCGGGCGTGACCGCCGACTCGGGTTGCGCCAGCAGGATCGCGATCTGGGGCGAGCGTGCGATCTCGAGCGCGAAGCACCGCGCGACGGAGGCCGGGCCTCCACTCTCGGTCACTTCCTTCATGAGTGACGCCTCGATCTCCCCGTGGAGGTCGAGGAGCGCTCCCGATTGTTCGATCGCGGCGTCCGGCGAGGTGAGCGCGGACGTGGCGCCTAGATCACACGACTCCACCATCACCGCGCTGCCGCGACGCCCGACCTCGGCCATCCCCGGCGGAAGTGCTGCGGCCCACTGGCGAAAGTTGGCCGCCAACCCATCGTTCCCACGTGCGGTCTTTGCCTGCACAACACTCCGCATGCACAGACGACCGTCCGCCCGGAAAGTACGGGCCCGTCCTCCGGCCCAATCCACTGCCGCGCCCAACGCGCTCCCCGGATCGATCCGCGATCCCAGCAACAGGTACAGATCGAACGCGCCGTACCCGTCGGATTTGCCGACGGCCTTCTCGCCGGCCTTCAGCTTCGGGTCGGCAACTTTGAGGGGTTTCGACTCACTCAGTGGTGCACTCGGCTCGATGAACAGCTTCTGCGTGAACACGCCGCGGCGAAATGCGCGGTCGACGTTCCCGTTCCCGCCGTCGGCAGCCAGCACGTTCAGCACCGGGGGTCCGTATCGGTAGGGCGCCGAAAAGACGAGCGTCACGATCGCGGGGACGGACTGCGTTCCCTCGTCGGCCGTCGACGCTTCCTTGTCTCGCCCCTCCCGGTAGGCCCTACGGTTGGCCGGGCTCAGCTGCTTCACGTAGTCGTTCTCGATGCGATCGGCATCGCCCTCGATGAAGGCACGCAGTGCATCAGAGTCCTCCTCCGGATCCCGCCGCACTCTGGCTTGGAGCCGGTTCAGGTCGAAGTGTTGATCCTGCAACACGTGCGTGAGTTCATGGGCCAGCGTCACCCGATGGGCGGCGTCCGGTGTGCCGAGGCCGCGGACCACCACCTCTTTGCGGTTGGGCGAATAGAAGGCGAGCACCGACGATTGCTGTTCGGCGTTGATGGCCCCGAGGAGGTCCACCTTCCCGGAGATGAGCCCTTCGGCGCGCAGTTGTTCCGTGAACCGCTGCATCGCCTTCTTCTGCTTGGCGCTCGGCTTCGGGT
>JANLTQ010000182.1:0-2708 GCA_031363005.1 Acidimicrobiia bacterium
CGAGGCCGACTCATCCCGGCCGACCTGCGACTACGTTCACGCCGATGCCGACACGGAATCCGCAGTTGAAGGCGCTGCGCCGCCACGAGGTCCCCGCCTGGTGGCGCGACGCCAAGCTGGGGATCTTCGTCCACTGGACTCCCGCTTCGGTTCCGGGATTCGCGCCGGTCGACGGTGACGTCGGCGACATGCTGGCCTCGGGGGATCCGCAGGCCATGGGTTGGTCGCCGTATACCGAGTGGTACGAGAACTCGTTGCGGTTCCCGGACAGTCCCGTGGCGAAGCACCACCGCGCCACGTATGGAGATCGCGACTACCGCAGCTTCGTTGCGGATTGGGAGGCCGGCCTCGCCTCGTGGGACCCCGACGAATGGGCCGCCACGTTCGCGGCGACCGGCGCGCGCTACGTGGTGCTCGTCACGAAACATCACGACGGCTACTGCCTGTGGCCCTCCGCAATCGCGAATCCTCGTCGGCCCGGGTACCAGTGTGCGCGCGATGTCGTCGGCGAACTCGGCGAGGCGGTGCGGGCTCGGGGGATGCGCTTCGGCGTGTACTACTCGGGTGGGCTCGACTGGACCTTCGACGACCGGCCGATGGGTCGGCTTTCGGACATGATCCAGGCGATTCCCCGCGGCGACTATCCCGCGTACGCAGAGGCGCAGGTGCGTGAGCTGATTGCGCGCTACCGACCGAGCGTGCTGTGGAACGACATCGCCTGGCCGGCCGAGGGCAAGGAACTCTGGCCCCTGCTCCGTCACTACTACGAGGCAGTTCCCGACGGTGTGGTGAACGATCGCTGGATGCCGTGGTCGCCACTGATGGGCGCGATGCGAGTTGGGGCGGCGCGCAAGATCGTGGACGCCGCGACGGTGAAGCAGGCACGGCGCGACTCGGGGCTGATCCCGCCCGAGCCTCCGTTCTACGACGTGCGAACCCCGGAGTACACATCGTTTCCCGACATCCAGCGCCGGCCGTGGGAGTGCGTGCGGGGCATGGATCAGAGTTTCGGATACAACGCGGCGTCGGGGCCGGAGCACTTCCTCACTCATGACGATCTGTTGTGGTCGTTTGCCGACATGGTGAGCAAGAACGGGAACCTGTTGTTGAACGTGGGTCCGCGTGGCATCGACGCGCAGATCCCCGACGAGCAGCGCCAGCGACTCACGTGGTTGGGCGACTGGCTGACGGCGAATGAACGTGGGGTCCGGGCCACGCGACCGTGGGTGCGTCCCGGCTCCGCAACCGCCGAGGGCGACGGCGTGCGGTACACGACGCGCGACGACACGGTCTTCGCGATTGTCGAGGGCGCGGGAACCGTCGTGACCCTTGTCGATCTCGACCCGACCGCCACGACCGCAGTCACCACCCTCGCCGGTGAAGACTTGCAGTGGACAGCGGGGGAGCAGGGCCTGCGCGTCGAGCTCACAAGCGAGACGGGTCCCGCCCGGCCGGGGCCGGTGGTGATTGCGTGTCGTGACGTGTCGGCCCGGCCGCGATGACCACGACCGAGCCGACCAAGCCCACCGGGAGGCTCGACTCCGAGGCCGGCACACGAGACGCCTCGACCGGGTCGCCGGGGTCGGCGCGGACTTTCGGCCTGCTGCTCGGGTTCATCGTGGTGGTCGGCATGATCGCGAGGGTGATCTACATCGAGCGGTTCGCACCGTCGCACAACCTTTTCCCCGACTCGTACTGGTACTACCTCCAAGGCCACAATCTGCGTCTCGGTAACGGTTACATCGACATCAAGCGCCAATTCGGCGCCTTCAACGGCAATCCCGACGTTGCGGGTGAACGCGCCACGGCATACTGGCCGCCGCTGTTTCCCCTTGGACTCGCGGGGTGGCAGTGGATCTTCGGCGAATCGATTCGGACTTCGCAGTTGATGGGCGTCGCCACCGGTGCTGCAACCATCGTGCTGACCGGTTTGTTGGGTCGGGCCGTCGTGAGTCGGGCGGTCGGACTCGTTGCCGCTGCGCTTGTGGCGGTGTGTCCGTTTCTCATCGCGGTCGACGGCTCATTGATGTCCGAGACGCTGTACCTCCCTGTGGTGTTGCTCGCGCTCTTGCTCGCGCACCGGGCGCGTGAGTATCCGCAGCGGTGGTCGTGGGCATTGCTCGGCGGTGCGATAGGTCTGGCATCACTGGCGCGCGGTGACGCGCTGTTCTTGGTCGTCGTCGTGATGATTCCGGTTGCGCTCCTCACTCGTCCGAGCTGGCAGCAGTTCGTCGTTCGCGTGGGTGTGGGAGTGATCGCGATTTGTGTCGTCGTCTCCCCGTGGGTGATCCGGAACGCCGTCGAAGTTGGCGAACCGACGTTGTCCACGGTGTCCGCGAGCGCGGTGATCGCGGTCTCGAACTGCGACGCGACGTACTCAGGCCGACTGCTCGGCTCGTGGAGCTACCCCTGCATGCAACCGAAGTTGGGCTTGGGAAAAGGCGTGAGCGAGGTGCAGTACGCCGCGCGCGTCCGCAAGAAGGGCATCGACTACGCGTTGGGTCATGCCAGCCGGTGGCCGATCGTCGGGGTGGCGCGCCTCGCGAGGGTGTGGGGGATCTGGAACCCGGGGCAGATCACTCGAGCTGAGGCTCAGGAGACGCGAAACCTCTCCTGGCAAAGGCTGGCGTGGCCGATCTCTCTCGCCACCCTCGGCGTCGGGCTGGCCGGCTTCTGGATGCTGCGGCGGGATCGCGTTCGGACCGCAG
>JANLTQ010000191.1:0-9335 GCA_031363005.1 Acidimicrobiia bacterium
TCTAACTGGCGGCCGCGTCACCCTCGGCATCGGCGTGGGCTGGCTCGAAGAAGAGTTCGATGCCATCGGTGTTCCGTTCGCGGAGCGGGCCGCGCGCACCGACGAATACGTCGCGGTCATGCGCGCGCTGTGGACCGGAACCGCGGTCGACTTCGACGGCGAGTTCACCACGTTGCGCGCCGCGCACTCCTTCCCCCATCCCGCCCAAGGTTCAGTTCCCATCGTCGTGGGCGGTCACACCAAGGCCGCGGCACGGCGCGCCGGGCGACTCGGTGACGGCTTCTTCCCGGGCAAGGGCGACTGGAGTGAGCTCCAGCCGGTGATGCGCGAAGCCGCGGTCGAGGCCGAGCGCGACCCCGACGCCATCGAGATCACTCGCGGCGGCGCAATGGATGCCGACGGCGTGAAGAAGATGCGAGACGAAGGCTGTGACCGGTTGGTGATCCCGCCGTTGGCGTTCGATCCGGCAGGGCTGCGAGACGCGCTGTCGCGCTTTGCCGATGACGTCATCGCCAAGGTCGGCTGAGCCGACCCGATGACCGAAGCTTCGGGGCCGCGCCCGCTCTACGACGACATCGGCGACAGCTACGCGACGACCCGGCGGCCCGATCCTCGGGTCGCAGCGCGGATCCATAGTGCGCTTGGTGACGCGCACCGAGTCCTGAATGTTGGCGCCGGTGCCGGGTCCTACGAGCCGACCGACCGTCAGGTGGTCGCCGTCGAACCATCGACGGTGATGCTCGCCCAGCGCCCCGCTCATGCTGCACCCGCAGTACGAGCCGTCGCCGCGACGCTCCCGTTCCCCGATGGCGCCTTCGATGCGGCGATGGCGGTGTTGACGGTGCACCACTGGCCCCACCAACGCGCCGGCGTTGCCGAGCTGCGTCGCGTCGCGGCGCGGGTCGTCATGCTCACCTTCGACACCAGGCTCGTCCCCTGGATCGCGAGCGACTACTTGCCGACGATCATCGGCCAGGACCAGTTCATCTTTCCGCCGATTGACGAAGTCGCAGTCTGGCTCGATGCCGACATCAGGGTTATGCCCGTCCCCCAAGACTGCACCGACGGCTTCATGGGCGCGTACTGGGCCCGCCCCGAGCTCTACCTCGACCCGCACCGGCGCGCCGGGATGTCGGCGGTCCGCAAACTCGACCCCAGCGTGGTGGAGGCAGGCATGGAGCAGCTCAGAACCGACCTCGACTCCGGCGCCTGGGATGCGAAGTGGGGTCACCTCCGCAGCCTCGATGAACTCGACCTCGGTTACCGCCTGCTCGTCACTCGCTAGTGCTCCTGCGGGGCACGGATCTCAGTTCGGCGACGGCTCGTCGGGCGGCTTCGACTGAACGCGGTACACGATGCGCGTGTTCTCCGGGTGATCGGGATCGATCGTGACCTCGATGGGGTCGTCGAGGTCCCGTGGCGGCTCGCCGGCCTCCCGGATCACCGCGACCTCCTCGGGCTCGACCCACATGCCCATGCCCTTGGCGAGGCCGGTCAACCCGGCGCCCGCGAATGACCCCGGCAACGAACCGATCACTCGATCGATCGGCCGCTCCGTGTGATCGTCGACCTCGTTCAACTCATCGTCGATCGGCACACCCTCGCTCGCATCATCACCAGTTCGAGCGCTCATCGGACAAACGATACGCGCGGCACCATGGCTCGTACTTCAAATTGCTCGTTCGCTCGCACTCCGTCTCGTTGTTGTGAGGTGGTCTCGCTGCCTCGCGGCTCGACTCCTCTCGTGCCTCGCTACGTCTCGGGTTCGCCGCAGCCGAAGCTCCGGGACCGAACCCGCTCCTGAGCCGTAGCTTGCGGAGGCGAACAGCGAGGGAGCGAGCCCCACGAACCGACTCCAACCGGAGCACGAGCGGACGAGCAATCAGGGAGTACGAGCAATTATGCAGGTGCAATTCAGAGAATGCAGTCGGGGCCGAGGAGGACGCGCAGTTCGGCGAAGAGGCCGGTGCGATCCGAGACGCAAAACTCGTCGCCGAGTTGGAGCACCGTGGTCTTGGCCTGACTCTCGAGGTGCACGAACACCTGCGATTCACCCGGGTGTTCGCTCAGGATCTCCTTGAGTCGGGTGGTCTTGGCATCGGTGAGCGCGCCGGGCCGGACTCGGAGGCGCACCGGCGGCGCGCCGTCGAGGACCAAGTCCGGTTGGGTGATCTCCATCGCCATGATCTTCGGTGCGTCCTCGCGCACGTCGAGGCGACCCTTGACGCAGACGATGGCGTCTTCACTCAACATCTCGCCGTACGCGGCCATCGTCTTCGGAAACACCATGACCTCGACGGCGGCACCCAAGTCTTCGAGCACGAACGTGGCCATCAGATCACCACGCTTGGTGTACTTCTTCGCCAGTGCGGTGACGACACCGCCGACGGTCCGCAGCTCGCCCTCGCGCAGCTCCTTGAGGTCCGAGAGGGTGGCGTCGGTGTGGCGCCGCAGCGCGCGCTCGGCACCCATCAACGGATGGTCGGAGACGTAGAGACCGAGCATCTCCTTCTCGAACGCGAGGCGCTGGGTCTTCGCGAACTCCTGTTCCGGGATGGCGGTCCGACTGTGCTCGCGCTCGGACTCCGAAACAACTGCGCTGGTAGAGAAGAGGTCGAACTGGCCTTCGGCCTCTTTGCTCCGCCGCCGCAACACCTCTTCGATGATGGACTCGAACACGAGCCCGAGACCTTGGCGGGGATGACCGAGCGAATCGAACGCGCCGGACTTCACCAGCGATTCGATCGTGCGCTTGTTGAGCGCCGTGGTCTCGACGCGTTCGCAGAAGTCATAGAAGTCCGTGAACGGGCCGGTCTCCCGGCGCGCCTCGATGATCTTGCCGACCACGCCTTCGCCCACATTGCGAACGGCGGAGAGTCCGAAGCGCACCGATCCTGCCGACGGTTCGCCGTCGTCACCGAGGGGATGCACGACCGCGAAGTCCATCTCGGATTCGTTGACGTCCGGGACCAACACCGGGATCTCGAGTTGGCGACACTCGTTCAGGTAGATCGCGGACTTGTCCTTGTCGCCCTTGACGCTGGTGAGCAACGCCGCCAAGTATTCGCGCGGGTAGTTCGCCTTCAGGTAGGCGGTTTGGTAGGCGACGAACCCGTAGCCAACGGAGTGACTCTTGTTGAACGAGTAGTCCGCGAAGGGCTCGATGATGTCGAACATCTTCTCGCCGAACTCGCGCCCGTACCCCTGGGCTTCACACCCGTCGACGAACTTCGCTCGTTCCTTCGCGATGAGCACCCGGTCCTTCTTACCGGTGGCCTTCCGCAGGTTGTCGGCTTCTTCGAGCGAGTAGCCGGCGAGCTTCTGACTCACGCGCATCAGCTGCTCTTGGTAGATCATCAGCCCGAAGGTCGGCCCCAGAATCTCCTCGAGGTCGGCGTGGTCGAACACCACCGGCTTCCGACCGTTCTTGCGGTCCGCGTAGTCCGTGTGCATGTTCGCGGCCATCGGGCCCGGCCGGTACAACGCGACCAACGCGGCCACGTCCTCGAACGAGCTCGGTTCGAGCGAGCGGATGAGCGCACGCATCGGGCCGCCCTCGAGCTGGAAGACCCCGATCGTGTCACCCTTGCGGAGCAGTTCGAAGGTGAGCGCGTCGTCGATGTCCACTGCGTCGATGTCGGGCCGGACGCCGGTGCCGTGTTCGACGAGATCGAGGGTGATCTCCATGACGTCCAAGTTGCGCAGACCGAGGAAGTCCATCTTGAGCAGACCAAGGTCCTCGACCCCGTGCATCTCGTACTGCGTGACCACCGGTGCGTCCTCGATGGGCGTTCCCGGCTCGGGCTTACGCTGGATCGGCAGATACTCGGTGAGCGGCTCGCGCGTGATCACCACGGCGGCGGCGTGGATACCGTCGCCGCGCCGCAACCCTTCGAGGCCGCGCGCGACGTCGATGACGTCCTTCGCCTCTTTGTCCGTCGAGTACAGCTCCCGGAGTTCGGACGCCATCTTGTAGCCGTCGCCGAACTTGGGATGCGGTTCGAGGCACGCGTACAGCGGCGTGTCCCGACCCATGATGAGTGGCGGCATCAGCTTGGCGATCTTGTCGCCGACGATGTACGGGTAGTCCAACACCCGCGCCGCGTCACGCACCGCGGCGCGCGCCTTGATCGTGGAGAACGTGATGATCTGGGCAACGTGGTCCGAGCCGTAGGTGGCCGCGGCGTACTTGATCATGTCGCCGCGGTACCGGGAGTCGAAGTCCATGTCGATGTCGGGCATCTGCTTGCGGCCCGGGTTGAGGAACCGCTCGAACAGCAGGTCGTATTTGATCGGGTCGATGTCCACGATGCGCAGGCAGTACGCCACACACGATCCCGCCGCGCTGCCCCGACCCGGACCGACGCGAATCTTCTGCGACCGGGCGTAGCGCACCAGGTCCCACACCACGAGGAAATACGCCGAGAAGCCCATCGATTCGATGACGTCGAGCTCGTGCTCGATGCGTTCTCGCACGTGCGGGGCCAACTCCTCGCCGTAGAGCTTCGCCGCACCTTCGTAGGTGAGCTGACGGAGGTAGCGCTCCTCGTTCATTCCCTCCGGGACCGGGAAGCTCGGCAACACGGGTTGGCCGAAGTCGATCTCGACCTTGGCGCGCTCAGCAACCCACAGCGTGTTGTCGCACGCTTCAGGAATCTCGGAGAAGAGGTCCCGCATCTCGGCGGCGGTCTTGAGATAGTGCTGATCGCCGTGGAACTTGAAGCGGTTCGTCTCGTGGATCTTGGCGTTGGTTTGCACACAGAGCAGCGCATCGTGCGCGACGGCATCGCCCTGCTCGGTGTAGTGGCTGTCGTTGGTTGCGAGCAGGGGCGCACCGATGGCCCGGGCGATCTCCACCAACTTCGGGTTGGTGGAGAGTT
This sequence comes from Acidimicrobiia bacterium, assembly GCA_031363005.1. GTDB lineage: Bacteria > Actinomycetota > Acidimicrobiia > IMCC26256 > JAENVU01 > JAENVU01. Next base: position 4,881 of record JANLTQ010000191.1, read on the forward strand.
GCTCGGGGATCCCGTGGTCCTGGACCTCGACGAAGAGGTTGTCCTTCCCGAAGATGTCTTGGAGGCGGCCGGCCGCGGCCAACGCGCCCGGCTCGTCGCCGTTCAACAATCGTTGGAGCACATGACCACCAAGACAACCGGTGGTGGCGATGATGCCCTCGTGGTAGGTCTCGAGGAGTTCCCAGTCCACCTTCGGCTTTTGGTAGTAGCCCTCGAGAAAGGCACGGCTCGAGAGCTGGATCAGGTTTCGGTACCCGGTCTGATTCTCGGCCAGCGCGGTGAGGTGGTAGTAGGCCTTCCGACCGCCTTCCACTTCACCGCCGGAGTCGTCGACCTTGCTGCCCCGCCGGACCGGACGCTCGGTCCGCGCCTCGAACGCTTGGTAGAACTCGGTGCCGATGATCGGCACGATGCCGGCGTCGCGTGCCGCCTGGTACATCGGAAGGACCCCGTACATGTTGCCGTGATCGGTGATGCCGATGGCCGGCTGGCCGTCCGCGGCTGCCGCCCCGACGACCTCGCCGATCCGCGACGCACCGTCGAGCATCGAGTACTCGGTGTGTACATGAAGATGGGTGAACGATTTCGCCACGAACTACTCCGCCAAGAGATCCGTTCGCCTCACGCCGGTGCGAATCGCACGCGTGAAACTCGTGGCGTCGACCCTACCCGCGCCGCGCTCACGCACCGCGGCCCGGCGCCGCGATCAACGGCACGAGCATCTCGGCGGAGGTCAGGGAGCCGTGCGCACCCACGAGTTGGCCCTCTCGAGGCAATGCCGGATCGAGAAAACCCACATCGGTACGAGCCGCGAGCAGCACATCTCCCAAACGGCGAAGGTTCGCGACCGGGGGTGGGTTCGGACCCAACCATCCCCCGTCGATCACTTCGTCCCGAGTCATCACCCATGCGTCGCGACCGTAGGCATCGCGCGCCGCGGCGGCGAGGTCATCCACCCCGCCACGACGGGCGTTGAGCCACCGGAACCGTCCCTCGCCGCTGCATCCCACGACCAGGTTCTCGACGGCGGTCAGCGACATCCACCGATCCGCGATCTCCATCTCGCCGTGATCGGCGGTGATCAACAACGCCGCGTCGGCCGGCAGCGCATCCCGGAGGCGACCGACCAACTCGTCGACGAACCGCAGTTCGGCAGGGAGATGGGGCGGTGCGAGCCCGAACTCGTGCGCAACGGTATCCACGCCCGGGTAGTAGGCGTAGATGAGCGGGTGGCCTTCACGCGCCAAGGACCGCACCCGTTCGACGAGCATCGCCGGCGTGCTCCACCCGAAGAACGGGGCATCGCGCAGATGCGCCGCGGAGAAACCTGACGTGCGGAACTCGCTGCGCGTCACCACGGGGACCGTGCGCCCGAGAAACGGTTGGTGGCGCTGTACTCGGAACGCATCGGGCGGCCGGGCGCCGCCGTCAAGGGTCCAGCGCAACACGTTCAGCACCGAGCCGTCGAGCCGCATCCGGTAGCCGAGCACACCGTGCTGAATCGGCGCGAGCCCCGTGGTGATCGACGTGAGGGCACAGGCCGTCGTCGACGGCGCCACCGTGGTGATCGGCCGCCCGTCCAGCGCGTGCAGTTCCGGCAGCGCGTCTGCGTGAGCTTGGAGGAGTTCCCAGCCCAGACCGTCGAGGACGAGCAGCACCACCGTTTCCGCCGCCCGGGCCGCCTCGGGCAACCACGCGTTGTCGACCCGGCCGACCAATGCCGGCACGACCTGCTCAAGGGAAGCGCCGCCGTAGTCGGGCCGTACTGGTTCGTTCGCGTCCACCGCGGCACCGTAGGCGAACGCCGCTCGATGTTGCGGGGTGTGGGAGCATGGCCCGGTGAAGGTCTCCACACGCGGTGACTACGCCGCCCGCGCGTTGCTGTCGCTCGCGCTCCACGAGTCGAACCGACCGACGTCGGTGAAAGAGATCGCGGAGCGCACCACTCTCCCCCAGCCCTACCTCGAGCAGATCCTGCTCGCAGTCAAGGGCGCAGGCCTCGTGCGGTCGAAGCGGGGAGTCGGTGGCGGGTACGTGCTCGCCCGTCCGGCCGAGGAGATCTCGTTAGCCGAGATCCTCGCCGCGGTCGACGGCCCGCTGACCACGCTGCCCGACGAGCACGACCATTGCGAAGGCCACTGCGTGCTGCAAGAGGTCTGGGTCGGCGTGTCCGACGAGATGGGTCGGTACCTCGAAGCTCACTCGCTCGCCGATTTGGCCGCCCGCACGCGCGTGGGGCACGCCGAGGTCGGAGGCCGAGCCGATTCTGCTCAGGCGACGCGCCAGTAGCTCACGCGCGAGCAGCCGACCGGGACGTTCAATCAGCCGGTGACGGCAGTGGCCCCACGGCGAGCGCTTCGAGCGCGCGTTGGAGATCGCCGGGCAGCGGCGACGAGAAGGCCATCGCCGCGCCCGTCACCGGGTGCGTGAACTCGAGCGCGGCGGCGTGGAGAAACGGGCGTCCCACGCGATCGTCGGCGCGGCCGTAGACGTAGTCGCCGAGGACCGGATGATCGATCGCCGCAAGGTGGACACGAATCTGGTGGGTGCGTCCGGTCTCCAGGTCCACTGCGAGCCGCGCCGCATCGTCGAACGTCTCCACCACTTCGTAATGGGTGCGGGACTCTCGTCCGCCGGTCCGAACCGCCATACGAGTGGGCGATCGTGGCGACCGACCGATCGGAGCGTCGATCGTGCCCCGCGATGCCGACGGCACACCGCGCACAACGGCGATGTAGTGCCGTTCCACCGCGTGTGTGGAAAGCGCCTCGACCAAGCTCTCGTACGCGCGCTGGGTCCGGGCGACGATGAGCAACCCGCTCGTCTCGCGGTCCAATCGGTGCACGATTCCGGGCCGCATCGGATCGCCCACCGACGCGAGGTCGTACCGGGCGAGGAGCCCACTGACGAGGGTGCCGTCCTGGTTGCCGGCTCCGGGGTGCACGACGAGTCCCGCCGGCTTGTCGACGACCGCGATGTCCTCGTCCTCGTAAACGACGCCGAACTCGATCGACCCGTCCGGACCCGGAGGGGGCGAAACCTTCGGCTCACCCCGATATTCGAGCGTCGCTCCGGCGACGAGGCGGGCGCTGCGTGCGACCGGGCTGCCGTCGATGAGGACATCGCCCCGCTCGACCATCTCGCGCACCTCGGCGCGAGACCAGCCGGTGAGGAGCGCTACTGCGCGATCCACCCGCTCCCCCGCCAACGTCTCCGGAATGGTTGAAATGGTCACGCGGGCTCCGCGACATCGGAGGACGACCGGAAGCTCATGAGCACCAGGAGGAGGGCGCCGACGGTGATCGCCGAGTCGGCCACGTTGAACGACGGAAACGATCCCACCTTGACGAAGTCCACCACGTGGCCGCGCAGCACACCCGGCGATCGGAAGACGCGGTCGGCGAGATTGCCCAGTGCACCACCGAGTACGAGCGACAGGGTGACGATCGTCGCGCGGTCGGTCGATCGACGCAGGGTGCGGACGAGCCAGATACTCAGGCCGATGGCGAGGACGGCGAGCACGAACGTTGCGTTCGTAAACGTGCTGAACGCGCCGCCCGAGTTCCGCGCCACCCGGAACTCGATGTCGTGCCCAACGATTTCGAGCGGCACCAACGAGTGGGTGGCCACGATCCAGGATTTCGTGACCTGGTCGAGCACGACAATCGTGGCGACGATGGCTGGTGACGTCCAGCGCGGCAGCCGCACCAACGCGCGAGCTTGCTTAACGGCGTCGCTCGACACGTTGTTTGCAGTCAACGCACGTGTCCGCCCATGGGATCGCCTCGAGCCGGGCGACCGGGATCCGGCGACCGGCGGGCGTGCAGAGCCCGTACGTACCGGCCTCCATCCGCGCCAGCGCGAGGTCGATCTCCTCGACTGACAGGCGGGCAGTGGCCGAGAGCATGAGGTCACGTTCACGTTCGACGCTGATCGTGTCGCCCTCGCCGGACTCTTCGTCGAACTGCGTGTCGCCCTGCTCGCGTTGGTCCACGAGCGCATCCGCGTCCGCCTGGAGGTCATCGGCCTGACGTACGTGCCGGAGGCGTTCTTCGATCAGCTGCTCTCGCAACTTCTCGAGCGTCTTGGGGGTGATGTTCGGCGACTGCTTCGGGACGAAGATCCCTGACAGTGGGCACGTGGCGCCCGGTGGCTGCTTCTTCACCGGCACCTTCGGCTCCGGGGCCGCCTTCTTCGCCGGGACTTTCGCGGCGGACACTTTCGCTGGCGGCGCGGCTGCGGTCTTCGAGGCCGCGACCTTCACCGACTTCTTCGCCGTGGCGGCGGGAGCTGACTTCTTCGTCGCTGCCGCACCGGCTTTCTTGACCGCGGGCTTCGCCGGCGCAGCCTTCTTGGCCGGAGCCTTCGCCGCAGCCTTGGCCGGAGACTTCGTGCTCGCCTTCGCGGGCACGGCCTTCTTGACCGCGGGCTTCGCCGGCGCAGCCTTCTTCGCCG
>JANLTQ010000271.1:0-4379 GCA_031363005.1 Acidimicrobiia bacterium
CGGTGACCGCGAACCTCTACGAGGACCTCGGGCTGCTCACCGCCGATCCGGAGGTCGGCCAAGACCTGACCGAGCTCTTCAACTCACTCACCGGATACTCGCGTCCCCGCCGCTACCGACAGGTCCTGGTCGCTCCCCACGGTCTCCGCCAGGGCATCCTGGATCGCGTCGCGGAGCAAGCAGCACTCGGGAGCGCCGGTCGGATCGTGATGAAGATGAACGCGCTGGTGGACCCGGAGACGATCGAAGCCCTCTATCAAGCCTCCGCCGCCGGTACCCGGATCGACCTCCTCGTACGCGGCATCTGCTGCCTCCTTCCCGGAGTGGTCGGGCTCTCGGACACCATCCGCGTCCGATCGTTGCTTGGCCGCTTCCTCGAACACTCCCGGGTCTACCGGTTCGGCGCCGATCCCGACACTGCGGAGTACCTCATCGGTTCGGCCGACATCATGCCCCGCAACCTCGACCGGCGAGTCGAAGCCTTGGTGCCGGTGCGCGCGCCCGCCCTCCGGCGTCGACTCGGCGAGATCCTCGAGCTCGAGCTGTCCGACGACACCCAGGTCTGGGACCTGCTCGCTGACGGAACGTGGGCGCGAGTCGCGACTGCCACCGGGATCGACGCCCACCGGGTACTGATGGCTCGGGCCGTGGCGCGCAGCAAGGAGGCGCGCCCGGAGGCCCGAGCCGCGGTACCCACTGACGGCACGATTCGCGCCGCCGGTGGAATCGTGTTGCGAGACGGCGAGGATGAAGCCGAGGTCCTCGTTGTCCACCGGCCGATGTACGACGATTGGAGTCTGCCGAAGGGAAAACTTGATGCCGGGGAGGACGACCGGACCGCAGCGGTGCGCGAAGTCACCGAGGAGACCGGGGTCCACGCCCGCATCGTCGGCGACGCCGGTTCGATCGAGTACGTGGACCGCAAGGGACGACCGAAGGCGGTGCGCTACTTCATGATGGACGTGGTGTCAGACCCCGGACATCGAGCTCCCGACGACGAGGTGGACATCGTGGCGTGGTGGCCGATCGCCTATGCCCGAACCGCACTGACCTACCCCCGCGACTGCGATCTCCTGGCGGGTATCGGTGGACGGCCGTGATCGACTGCTACCTGGTGCGCCACGCCGATGCCGGTTCGCGCGGTATCCAGAACGATCACCAGCGCCGCCTGTCGAAACGGGGACGGGCCCAGGCCAATCGTTTGGTCGGCCCACTCCGCACCGTTGGCGCGACCGAATTGCTGAGTAGTCCCTTCGCGCGGTGCATGGAGACGTTGGTGCCACTTGCCGAAGCGCTCGACCTCCCCGTCGAGGCCGACATTCACCTCGCCGAGGGCAGCGGTCCGACGCATGCCCTCGCGGTCATCGAGCAGGCGACGAGCCCACTCATCCTCTGCTCGCACGGCGACGTCATCGGCGACGTGATGCACCTCATCGCCCGCCGCGGCGTGGACCTCGCTGACGACCGACTTGCGAAGGCCAGCACTTGGATCATCACGACGGACGGCGGCACCATCATTTCGGCCCGTTACCTACCACCACCGAGCTGAGCGGGAGAGCGAAATACCGCGCTTGCGCCCAATCCCGGCACGGGCCGGTTCGCAACTCAAGCGGTCGCGATTCCGTGTCGACAACCGCACGTGACAACTCTTGGCGCGAACCCGGTCACGGTTTCGCGCCAACCCGTACACTGCGATCGTTCCATTCACCGATCCAGGAGTTTTTCGTTGACCGTCGAGATCGGCCAGACCGCACCGGAGTTCACGCTCAAGGACCAAGCCGGCAACGACGTCAGCTTGTCGGACTACCAAGGCAAGCAGCCCGTCGCGTTGGTGTTCTATCCCTTCACGTTCACCGGCGTCTGCCAAGGCGAACTCTGTGAGATCCGGGACGATCCGTCCGCGTTCGATGGTGCCGGTGCGGCCGTGCTCGCAGTCAGCTGCGATACCCGCCACGCGCAAGCCCAGTGGGCCGAGCAGCAGGGCTTCACGTTCCCGATCCTCTCGGACTTCTGGCCTCACGGCGAGGTGGCCAAGGCCTACGGGGTCTTCAACGAACAACTCGGGTGCGCGATGCGGGGCACGTTTGTCATCGACCGCGACGGTGTCGTCGTGGCGAAGTTCGAATCGGCTGGTCTCGCGTCGCCTCGCGCGCGCGACGACTACGAGCAAGCATTGGCGAAGGTGACATGAAATTTTCCGACATGATGGGCAAGGGTTCCGCGAAGGCGACGGTTGAGGAAACCGAAGCGACCGACACCGCGGCACCGACCACGCAGTGGACGGCTGCACCGGCGCCCGAAGCACCGATTCGTTTCGGGTCCCAACCCGCCGAGTCCTCATCGGTTGACGCACCGACCGAGCCCGTCCCAGCACCGGCGCTCGAACAGCTGACGAGCGAACCATCCATCATGGACGTGATGAACGAACTCACGCCTCGCCCCGGTGGTCCCACCTCGTCGGCGAGCACAGCCAGCGAGGCCGAACTCAACACCACTGCGTGGCTCGAGGGTCTTGGGTCGATCGACGACGACCTGCTCCCGCACTGACCCGCGGGATTCGTCAGGCCCGCTCGTACCGGTAGCCGACTCCTCGAACAGTCACGATACGCGTCGGCACCGACGGATCGTCTTCTACTTTGGCGCGGAGCCGTTTGATGTGGACGTCGAGCGTCTTCGTGTCGCCGAAATAGTTCGGCCCCCACACCCGGTCGATCAGCACGTCGCGTGTCAGCACCCGGCCGGCGTTGAACATCAGGAGTTCGAGCAACTCGAACTCCTTGAGCGGTAGCGCTACGAGTTCATCCCTGAGCCGCACCTCGTGCCGACCGAGGTCGACGGTGACATCGCCGACGGAGATCGACTCCTCGCGCTCGTCGTCGATGGACTCGTCCTGATGGCCGCGCCGCAGGGCAGCACGGACCCGAGCGACGAGCTCACGAAGGCGAAACGGCTTGGCCACGTAGTCGTCGGCACCAACCTCGAGTCCGACGACCGCGTCGATCTCCGATGCTCTCGCCGTGACCATGATGATCGGCACCCGCGACTTCGTTCGGATCTGACGACAGACATCGATCCCCGAAACCCGCGGCAGCATCACGTCGAGGAGAATCAGCGCCGGGCGAGACTGCTCGAAACGCTCGAGCGCCTCCACTCCGTCGGCCGCAGTCTCGACGAGAAATCCTTCGGCCGCCAGGGCGACGGACAACGCGTCACGGTAGGAGGCCTCGTCGTCGACCACGAGGACCAACGGCGGATCGGCCATCTATCGGCCCTCGGCGAAGAGTGGACTCACGTTTCCCGCAATCGGAATCCGCAACTGGAACGTCGAGCCGTCGCCTTCGCTGGAATCGACGGTCACATCGCCGTGGTGTGAATGCGCAACATTGCGGACGATCGCGAGGCCGAGACCGGTACCACCCGTCGTGCGACTCCGTGCCCGATCAACCCGATAGAAGCGCTCGAAGATCCGATCCAGGTCCCGAGACGGGATTCCGACTCCCTGGTCCGAGACCTCGAACGTGATCCACCCGTCGGCAGCTCGCGCGGAAATCGAGATCTTGGTCCCCGACGGGGAGTACTTGATCGCGTTGTCGAGGAGATTGGCGAGGGCGCTGACGATCTGGCGACGATCACACGTCACCACCTCGTCGCAGTCGGCCACCTCGATCTCGTGACCCGACGCTGAGGCGGCGGCCAACACTCGATCGAGCGCAGCGTGCACCAACTCTGCACCCGAGATCGTGCTGCGGTGAGCGACCTGGGACTCGATCGACCCCAGGTCCAGGAGATCATCCACGATGGCACCCACTCGCGTCGCCTCGTCGGCGATTCGTTCGGCGAAGGTTCGCGCCACCGTCGGGTCATCGATATTGGCGAGCGTCTCGGCGAGCACCGCCAACGCCCCCACCGGCGTCTTCAACTCGTGGCTCACGTTCGCCACGAAGTCACGGCGCACGGTCTCGATGCGGCGCGCCTCGGTGACATCGCGAACGAGACCGACTGCGCCGATCCGTCGTCCGTCGGCCATCAACGGCCGTGCCGTCATCCAGAACACCTCTGCGGGTGGCCCGAAGAGTTGGAGTTCACGGGAACACTCCTCACCCGAACGCGCCCGATCGAGGAGTTCACGCAATGCATCGCCGGCCAAGGCGTCCGCGTGGCGGGCGTCGTTGAACCGATCCGCTGCGTTGTTGCGCAGCACCGCCTCGCCCGCGGTGTCGACGACCACGACCGCGTCACCGACAGCGTCGAGCGCCTCGGCGAGGCGCCGCCGATCGAGATCGGATTCGGTGGGCTCTCGTGGACCCTCGGGCGCAAACGCGCGCCGGCGATTATTCATCTGCTGTCTTCGGGAACCGCGACGTCAGACCGGATCGCCC
>JANLTQ010000319.1:0-4594 GCA_031363005.1 Acidimicrobiia bacterium
GCGTGCTGTTGCGGGCCTTGTCCGCGACGCGTCGCGTGGACGTCCACCCTCGGATACGCCGAGACCGATCACGCCGTCGAAGCATCGACGCGCGCGCTGGCGGAGGCGCTCGTGGAAGCGGCCGGACTCCAACTCGTCGACGTTCCGATGCAGTTCCCGAAACCCGGTCGGGCGTGGGGAGTGTTGGGCGCCGGCAACATGGCCGCGTGGAAACTCGACCGGTGTGCGGAGAACCTCGATGACCTGGACTTCCTCGCCCGCACGTCGGTCGAAGGGATGCCGCATCTGCGGGCCCGTCACATCGGTGCCGCGGTCAGGCGCCGGCAGGAGATCCTCTGCGCATCGGCGGCGGTGTTCGACCAGGTCGATCTGTTGCTCACACCCACCACACCGACCACCGCGTACCAAGCCGAGGGCACCCTCACGGGCGAGGTCAACGGACGTGAGGTCGACCTGATGTACCTGTCGGCTCCATTTACTGCGCCGTTCAATATGACCGGACAGCCCGGCATGTCGATTCCGGCGTCACTGGTAGGCGGTATGCCGTGCGGTCTGCAGATCGTGGCTCGCCGGCTCGAAGACGAACTCTGCCTGGCCGCCGGCGCCGTCCTCGAAGCGGTGCGGCCCTGGCCCAAGTTCGCCCCGAGCGCCGAGACGAGCTGACGCGCCCGGCCCGCAGAGCCACGAGGACCCAGCCAGTACGATCCGAGCGTGACTGACACGGCGAGTCGGCCGGGCGACCCCAAGGCGCCCAGGCCTCCGAAACAAGAGCAGGAAAAGGCGTCCGAGGAGATCACCGAGGTCGCCCCCGGTGTCCTGCGGATGCAGCTCCCCATCTGGATGCCCGGACTCGGGCACGTCAACATGTACGGCCTGATGGACGACCGCGGACTCACCGTCGTCGACCCCGGTCTCCCGGGACCGTCGAGCTGGAAGGCGCTGAAGGCTCGTCTCGCCTCGGCGGGGTATCGGGTCAAGGACATCCACACCGTCGTCGTGACGCATTCGCATCCGGATCACTTCGGCGCCGCCGGCCGGATCCGCAAAGAGGCCGGCGCGCAGCTGATTGCGCACCAGGCGTTCACCACCTGGACGATGGACAAGGCCCGGGCCACCCTGAGCACGGCCGAGGCGGAACGGCTCGAACAGCAGGCCATCGATGATGCGGCGCACTACGACGGTCCGTCGTTGGAAGAACTCCCGTCGCTGCGTGACGACGACCAAGCCGCCATGGAGGACATCACCGCCGAGACCCAGCGGATGTCCGTGCCGTGGGGCGGGACCACGCCGTGGGGCGGCAGCAAACACCCTGAACCACCCTTGTCTCGTCGGTTCATGATCCGAGCGATGCGGCTGTTGTTCGCGCCGCCGGATCCCACCCGCCGCGTTCGTCACGGCTCACCGATCACCTTGGCCGGTCGAGAGTGGCGGGTGTTGCACACGCCCGGGCACACCCTTGATCACCTGTGCCTGTACGACCCGGAGAACGGTGTCCTTCTCTCCGGCGATCACGTGTTGCCCACGATCACTCCGCACATCGCCGGTTCCGCGCAGGGGGATGCGCTCAACTCCTACCTCGCGACTCTCGATCTCGTCGGCTCGCTCGAGGATGTCCGTCTCGGTCTGCCCGCGCACGGCCATCCCTTCACCGACGTGCCCGGCCGCGTGGAGGCGATCAAGGAACATCACTTCGAACGCATGGAGAAGTTGCACGAGGTATCGGAGACGCTCGGCCCGGCGAACGTGGTGGCGCTCTCGCACGAGCTGTTCCCCGAGAAGCATTGGGGCGTGATGGCGGAGAGCGAGACGTTCGCTCATCTCGAGCACCTCCGACAGTCCGGCCGCGCCGAACGCTGGGATGAAGACGGCACCTTCGTCTACCGCGCTGGCTAGTCCGCTCTTGGCCCTGCGGGCCGGGCCGCTCGGGCCACGCTTCGCTGGTGGTACGGCTGCCGGCGCGTCGGCTTCTCGCTTCGCTCTTGCTAGTGAGCGCACTACCGTGCGGCGATGGCTGACGACCTGACCAATGAAGCAACCGCGCTCCTGCAGGACCTGATCCGGAACGCGTGTGTGAACGACGGCCAGGTCGGCTCGGGAGAAGAGGTTCGCAACTCCGATCTCCTGACGAGTTATCTCGACGGCAGTGGCGCGGAACTCGAGTACTACGAACCCCAACCGGGTCGCCGGAGCTTGCTCGCCAAGATCGAAGGATCGGACCCGACCGCACCCACGCTGATGCTCATGGGCCATACCGACGTGGTGCCGGTCAACCCCGACGGTTGGTCACGGGACCCCTTCGGCGGCGAGCTCGACGACGGCATGATCTGGGGCCGCGGCGCGGTGGACATGCTGAACCTCACGAGCACGATGGCGGTCGCGTTTAAGCAGCTTGCGAACCGTGGATTCACACCACGCGGGACGCTCCTGTTCCTCGCCGTCGCCGACGAAGAAGCGCTCGGAACCTGGGGTGCGAAGTATCTCGTCGAACACGAGCTCGAGAACATGCGCTCGGACTACGTGATCACCGAATCCGGTGGCTATCAGGTGCCGACGAAGGCCGGCGTCCGACTCCCGATCATGGTGGAGGAGAAGGGCACCTTCTGGTCCAACATCACGGTGCACGGAACGCCGAGTCACGCATCGCAGGCGTACAAGACCGACAACGCGCTCGTGACCGCGGCCGAAGTCGTGCGCCGCATCGCCGAGTACCGGCCCGAGGTCGAGATCGGCGACACGTGGCGCCGGTACGTCCAAGGCCTCGGACTCCCGGACGCTTTGACCGATCCGGCGCGCATCGACGAAATGATCGACGGCCTGCCGGTCGGCCTGGCCCGCATCGCGCATTCGTGCACGCACACCACCATGGCGCCGACCGTCGTCCACGGCGGCACGAAGACCAACATCATTCCTGATCGGGTTGATCTCCAGGTCGACGTCCGCACGCTGCCGGGCCAGGGTGGGCCGGCCGCGACCGCCTTGCTCATGGATGCGATCGGGGACTTGGCGGACCGAGTGGAGATCACGTCGAACGACGATCCCTCGACGTCGTCTCCGATCGACACGCCGCTCTGGGACTCACTCAGCCGGGTCACGGCTCGGCTCTGCGAAGGGTCCGCCTTGGTGCCGACGGTGATGACCGGTGGCACCGACAATCGGTTCTTTCGGCGGGCCGGTTCCGTTGGCTACGGCTTCGGCCTGTTCAGCCAGCGGATTCGGTTCGAGGACTACGCCAAGATGTTCCACGGTCACGACGAACGCGTCGACCAGGAGAGCCTGGACCTGTCCACGCAACTGTGGTTGGCCCTCGCGGAGGACGTCCTCGCGTAAGGGGCCCGCGTGTCAGGGCCCGCGCGAGACGGATGGTCAGGTGCCCTGCTCGCGCAGATACTCCTCGAACGCCTCGGCCAGCGTGTCGCCGTCGGGGATCTCGTCCGGGTTCACGCGCGCTTCGGTCTGCTGCGCTTCGAGGTTGTCGACGTAGGTCCCGAGGTCGTCGTCGGCGGCCACCGCCGCGTCGACCCGCGCCCGCCAGGCTTCCGAGGCGACGATCAGTTCGCGACGGTCGATGTCGAGGTTCACGGAACGACTCAGTCCGTCGAGCAGCGCGGAGATCGCCGGCGGGTTTGGCGGCGCGGCGACGTAGTGGGGGACCGGGACCCACAGCGAAGCCGCACGGAACCCGGCCTGGCGACACGTGTCGTGCAGGACGCCGATGATTCCCGTCGGGCCTTCGTACCGAGAGCGGGTCAGGCCGATCTCGTCCATCGTCTCGGGTTCGGTCGCACTGCCCGTGAGTCGCGGCGCACGCGTATGCGGTGCGTCGGCGAGGAGCGCACCGAAGGTGACCACCGTGCGCGCGCCGAGGGTGGTCGCCGTTTCCATGACAGCGTCGCAGAATCCGCGCCAGTCGTAGTTGGGTTCGGGACCGGTGATCATCACGAGATCGGGCTGGCCGTCCGCAGTGGCCGCGGCGCGGAGTGAATAGCGCGGCCAACTCAGATCGCGCGTCACACCGTCGACCAAGGTGACCACCGGACGCTGGGCCTGGAAGTCGATGTGGACCTGCTCGTCGATCGTCGCGAACTCCTGCGCCAGGTACCGCGCTGCGAGCCACTCGACCGCGTCAGTTGCCGCATCCGCGGCGTCGTTCCAACCACTGAACGCGCAGACGACAATTGGGTCATGTAGGGCCGGTTCATGGTCCCACCGCAACGAACTCATCAATGAATGGTAGGTGGTCGACCCGGTGATCTCCGGGCCGCACCATCACGGCTGACTCAGCCGTTCACCTGCAAGTTCTTGGGGCTCGCCGGGTATCCGCCGCCGGCGACGATGGCCTCGGCCCACGGATCGAGCAGCGCAATGAGTTCATCGGCGTCGTCGCCGAGTCGGTCGAAGACCGCGCGCGTCGCCAGGTCCGTGGTTTGCTCGATGTGATCTCGGAGTTCGGTGCCCTCAGCAGTCAACACGCCGTCGGCGATGATTCCGCGGGCGCGTAACCGTTCGCACGCGGCATCAACCTCCTCCTCGTTCCACCCGCGCGTGTACACGTACGAGCGCGGTGGAATGCCCCAGGCCAACTCGGTCATCACCG
>JANLTQ010000447.1:0-2569 GCA_031363005.1 Acidimicrobiia bacterium
CACCGACCGCGGCGGCCACCACTGCGCCGATCACGAGCGTGGGAAACACCGACAAACCGAAGACCTTCACGATCTGCGCGGTCGAGAACGCACCCACACCGGCGAACGTCGCCTGACACAGCGACACTTGGCCCGCCATCCCCGTAATCACCGTGATCGACAGGAAGACCACCGAGAGCACGACGGCCGTCGTGGCGATCCCGATCCAATACGTCGTTGCGCCGGTCAGGAGCCAGGTCAGCACTCCGGCCCCGACGATGACGCCGAAGACTCGCGTCGCTTTGGTGAGGAACGGACCGCGCGTCACCGCGACCGACAGCTCCGGCGGCGGGTCGACGCCACTGAGCGGATCCTTGTTCTGGATCGCCGACCGGAGCCCGGGCCAGAACAAGAGGAGGAGGAAGAGGGCGGCGAAGGGCAGCGTTGGCTTGAGGCTTTGTGCGATCACACTCGCCGGCGGCAAGTACCCCGAGAGGAGCGCTTGGGTGATGCCGAGGAGGACTCCACCCAACAGCGCCATCGGGATGCTGGTCAGCCGAGCGAACGCGGCGGCGGCGATCGCGGCGATGAGGAGCGTGGTGAAGTTCTGCGGCGCCAGCGACGCGTAGAGCGGCGCGAGGAGCACGCCGGCGAGCCCAGCCAACAGGCTCGACAACATCCACGAAAAGGCCGAGACCCGGTCCGCGTTTACCCCGGCGAGCTCGGTCATGCGTGGACTCTCGACCACCGCGCGCATGCGCAAGCCGATCGGCGCGAATCGGAACAGCAACCCGAGGAGCAGCACGACCAACAGCGTGCTGGTGATGATCGCCATCTCTTTGCCGTCGATCACGTAGTCCCCGAGGTGGTAGAGCGCATCGTCGTTCCACCAGATCCCGACGACGCCGAAGGTCGACGATTCGCCGATGATCAAGATCGTGACGATCTCGGGCACCGCTACGAGGAGCCCCAGCGAGGAGACCAACTTCGCGATCGGCGATGCCGTCCGGAGATGGCGGAAAATCAGCACGTCGAGTAGCAGACCGAGCAGCGGCGAGATCACCAGCACCACCATCGCGAACGCCAGGAGCGTCGGCCAGCCGTGACGCACGCGCAGGACGTAGTACAGCGCGGCCGCGACGAATGCCTGGGCACCGAACGCAAGGTTGAACACGCCGCTCGTCTTGTACGTGAGCACCAACCCCACGGCGACCAGCGCGAAGACGCATCCGAACGGGATGCCCTGAATGACGTAGGTGATGAAGTCCGTCACGTGATCAGCGACACCGTCGGCTGAGCGCTACTTGTAGGTCGGCGGCACGTCGACACCCTGATCGCGCTTGAAACAGAGGAACGGCTTGCCCTTCGGCACGAACGCCGGCACGAACTTCGAGTCGACCACCTTGACGTACGCCGCACAGGATACCGGCGTGCGCTTCTCCACGTGCTGGGTGGTCCAGTCGATGCCGTCGAGCAGCCCGCCCGCGGTGTCATTCGTGAGTTTGTTCAACGCGTCGACGACCTTCTTCTGCGTGAAGTTGGGACCTGCGCCCTTCAGACCCTCGAGCAGCATCGCGCCGTTGATCCACCCGTAGGTCGTGTACTCGTTCGGGGTGACGCCCTGCTTCTTCATCCACTTCTGATACTCGGCGACGCCCGCGGGAACTGGTCGCGTCTCGAAGGGCACGAAGGGCACTCGCACGATCGAACCCTCGAAGAACTGACCGTTCACCTTCATGAACGATTGGTCGTACCCGTTCGGGACGTATTGGATCGCGTCGAGGTTCTGCTGGCGCGCCACCTTCGCGATGGCCAGAACTCCATTCGTGTCCATGCACGTGGTGATGAAGTCCACTCCGGCCTGCTTCATCTTGCCGACCTCGACGCTGAAGTCGGCCGCGCCGAACGACAGGCTGTCCGTGTAGAAACCAACCTGTGCGGTCTTGTACTTGTCGAACGACTTCTGCACGCCCTCCGCACACGCCTTCGAATCCGCGACGTTGTACGCCAAGATGCCGATCGTCGTCTTGCGGAGTTGTTTCGCCATCCACGGGAGTTCGACGCCGTCACACCCCAGGCACAACGCGCCCGAGTTTCCGAAGAGGTTGGACTTCCCCGTCCACTCCTCGTTGAGGTTCCAACCAAAACTCGGGATACCCGCGCTCGCGAGTGCGGCCGCGCCGTTGAAGTTGAAGATAGTCGCAAGTCCCACGGCCGCGAAGACGTTGTCCTCGCTCAACATGCCTTGGACTTCCTTGAGGTTGTTCACCATGCCGTCGTCGCGCGGCGTGACCATCTTGAGTTCGCGGCCGTAGATCCCACCGCGGCTGTTCACCATCGCGAAGTACGCCTTGGCGCCTTCGAAGATGTCGCCGTAGGGCGCGTTCAACGCGTTCGTGATCGACGCGACACCCCCCACGCTGATCGTGTCCTTGGTAACGCCGGGCTGATCGACGGTGGTGTTCTTTCCGTCGTTCTGTTTGTTTGCCTTCCCCGGCGACGACGATGCGTTCCCGCACGCCGTGGCAACCAGGGCCAACGACATCAACGCTCCGAGCATCTTTGCGCCACGACGTCCACGCACTGCGGT
>JANLTQ010000477.1:0-4396 GCA_031363005.1 Acidimicrobiia bacterium
GCCGATCACCGCGCGCCTGCTCGCCGATCTGTTCACGGTCGCCGGTGCCGATCGGGTGGTCGTGGTGGACCTGCACACCGGCCAGATCCAGGGCTTCTTCGATTTTCCGGTGGACCACCTGACCGCGGTTCCGCTGCTGGCCGACCACCTCGTCGGTGTGCTCGACCGCAACACCGAGGTGACGGTTGTTTCTCCCGACGCCGGCGGCGGCAAGCTCGCCCGTCGGTTCGCGAACTGTCTGGACACCGAAAGCGTCCACGCCGATCTTGCGTTCATCGACAAGCGCCGGCCGAAAGGGACGCACAACGTTGCGGTTGCGACCGAAGTGGTCGGTCTCGTCGAGGGTCGCCAGTGCATCCTCATCGACGACATGATCGACACCGCCGGCACGGTCGTGAGTGCCGCCGAGTTGTTGATGAGTCGCGGCGCACAATCGGTTTCGATCCTTGCCACCCACGGGTTGCTCTCCGGACCGGCGGTGGACCGGTTGAAGAACGGGCCGATTCGTGACGTCGTGGTGACGAACTCGCTGCCGGTCCCATCCGAGAAGCACTTCGACAACCTCACCGTGCTCTCGATCGCGCCGATCGTCGCGGACGCGCTCACCGCCGTCTTCGAGGAGCGCAGCGTCAGCGAACTCTTCTCCGGCGACAACCAGTAGCGACTCTCGGCCCGCCTGACCCCTCCGAGGCTCGGTCAGCCGACCAACTCGTAGCGCACGCTCAGGGCTTCATAGGTTGCAACCGCGCGGCGATCGCGCGTCACGATTGTCCCCTTGCACGCTCGGCAGGTTGCGCCGATCACGGCGTCGTAGACGGCTCCGCCCGCAACTGCGAGGCGGCCCAACTCGTCGACGAAGGTCTCGGTCTCACCAATCGGGAACGGGATTGCAGCGCCGAATCGGTCTCGGATCAAGAGCGCCGCATCGCCGGGAGCGAGCCGGGCGTCACCGGGCAAGCGGGTCAGAACCGAGTACGTCTCCAACGCCGCGTGAGCTGCGAGCCGTAACGATCGTTTCCCGACCCATTCGTTCACGTGCTGGTGCGCTTCGTGAGAACCCGACACGGCCGCGATCGCGACGCTGGTGTCGGCCAGCCACACCATCAGCGCCGGATCGCGTCGAGGAGCCCGTGCACGTCTTCGTCAGTGACCGGCGTGTCCGCGTGCGCCACGAGTCGACCGCCGTGGCGCTCGAGTCGAGCCGTGCGGCCGCCGGGGGCGAGGTGGAGTCCGTCTCCGTACAACGAGATGTCGACCGTGACGCCGGAGGTAAGGCCCAGCCGATCCCGAAACGCTTTCGGGATGACGATCCGGCCGACCTGATCAATCGTGACGTCCATAGGGAGAATCCTACCAGTGATTTCCCTTTCATGCGGGTGCGTGGGAAGCGGCTGCCTCGGGGGCGTGGTTTGGTCTGGCGATGTCGGAGCGGTCAGAATGGCCGGTCTCCCGTGCACCTCCTGAAGGACTTCACGCGCCATGTCTGACGTCAAGCTCTCCGTCGAGCCCCGGACTCTGTTCGGTTCGGGCCCTTCCGGCCGTTACCGCCGCGAGGGCAAGGTGCCGGCGACGGTGTACGGCCTCGACTCCGATCCGCAGTCGGTGCTGTGCAACGCCCGGGAGCTCGAGCGCATCCTTCACGGCGCCAGTGGTGCAAACACCCTGATCACGCTCAACCTCGGTGATGGCGATGCCCTGGCCCTCGCCCGCCAGATCCAGCGTCACGCCACCCGCGGCGACCTCGTGCACGTCGACTTCGTTCGTATCAGCCGCACCATTGCGGTCACCGCCGAGATTCCGCTGCACCTCGAGGGTGAGGCGCCCGGCTCCCGCCAAGGCGGGTTGCTGGAGCAGCTGCTCTTCTCGGTCACGGTCGAGGCGATGCCCGGCAACATCCCGAACGAACTCGTCATCGATGTCTCGACGCTCGAGCTCGGCGACCAGATCCACGTCTCGGACCTGAAGGTCGCGGCCGGCGTCGAGATCCAACAGGAAGCCGATGCGCTCGTCGCCCAGGTGGCGATCCCCCGTGGTCTCGGTGACGAAGAAGAGGGCGAAGGCGAAGAGGGCGAAGGTGGCGACGCCGCGGCTTCGGCCGAGGGCGGCGACTCCGGTAGCGACGAGAAGTAACCCTGATGTTGCGTCGGTCCGGCGAACGCCGGGGGACGCCGGCGGACTTTGTGGTGGTGGGGCTGGGCAACCCAGGCACCGAGTACGCCCGCACTCGGCACAACGTCGGTGCCGAGGTCGTCGAACTACTCGCCCGGCGCCACCGCGCCACCTTGCGCAAGGGCAGAGAACGTGCGCTCGTCGACGAGGTCGGGATCGAAGGCAAGCGGGTCGCGCTCGCCGTGCCGCTCACCTACATGAACGACTCGGGCGACGCAGTGCGGTTGCTCGCGCATCGGTACGGCGTCGAGCCCGAGCAGATCATCGTGGTGCAGGACGAGTTGGACCTGCCGACGGCCGCGCTGAAGCTCAAGGCCGGTGGGGGCCTCGCCGGTCACAACGGTCTGCGGTCCATCAAGGCCCATGTGCACAGTGATGCGTTTCTTCGGGTGCGCATCGGCGTCGGCAAACCGGTCAGCAAGGAACAGGGCGCCGGTCACGTGCTGAACAAGTTCTCGAAGTCCGAGCGCGTCGAGATCGACGTGACGGTCGAGCAGGCGGCGGACGCCGTCGAGGCCATCGTCCGTGATGGCATCGAGACCGCGATGAACCAGTTCAACACCGCGTCGACCTGAGCGCATACGAGGGCGAGCGGAGAGGCGCCTCGCGCTCATATGGTTTCCGCTCGCCCGTGGCCCGAGCGGCCCGTGAACGAAGTGAACATGAGCGGGAAACCGGTTCGGTCGTTCGACGACGCTGGGCCTATTCGCGATGGTCCTGAGGCCGCGCCCTCAGAGATCGGGGTCGGTCACCCAGCGCGCGAACGCGTCGAGGTCGTCCCACACCGGCACGTCCGGATACTCGGTGGCGGTCGCAGCGCCCTTCCCGGTGCGCACGAGGGCCGGGCGGGCCCCGAACCGACGGGCCGCCTCGATGTCCCGGCCGGCGTCGCCCACGAACCAGGTCTCGTCGGGATTGAAACCGAGGTCACGATGGGCGTGTTCGAGGAGGAGGGTGTCAGGCTTTCGGCACCGACACCCGGCGGTCGGTGCGTGATCGCAGACGTACCAGTGAATGGGTGTTGCGCCGAGCTGCCGATCAATTTCCGCATTCACCGCATCAAGGACGGCTCTGGACATCCAACCGCGGCCCACCGCCGATTGGTTGGTGACCACAGCCAAGGTGAATCCCGCCGCCGTAAGCCGGGCCGATCCGTCAACTGCGCCGGTCTCGATCTCGATCTCATCGAGCGCTTTGACCGAATCGGCACGATCGACATTTAGGACTCCGTCCCTATCGAGCAAGATCACCCGGTTGCTACCCTCAAGCACCGTCACCGTCCCGTCGAGAGATGCCGCGTGGACTTCGAAGAAGCTATTCGCGAGAACCAATCGATGATGACGAGCCTCGGCGAAGTCTGGCCGGAGCTCGAAAGGACCGCGCGCGCAGTGATCGAACGCGTCGCCGACGGTGGCACCGTTTTTTGGTTCGGCAACGGCGGGAGTGCTGCCCAAGCGCTGCATTTCTCCGCCGAGCTGGTGGGTCGATTCGAGCGCAACCGGCCCGGGATCCGCTCGTATGCCCTGGTGGCGGACACGTCGCTCATGACCGCGGTCGCCAACGACTACTCGTTCGACACGATCTTCGCACGCCAGATCGAATCGCTCTGCCGGCCGGGTGACGTGGCGGTCGGGCTCTCGACCTCGGGGAACAGCCCGAATGTGTTGCAGGCGATCGATGCCGCGGCGGGGCTCGGAGCACTCACCGTGGGGTTCACCGGCGGCGACGGCGGCAAGCTCGCGCGTACGGTGGACTTCTCGATCGTGGCGCCCAGCGACCGAACTTGTCGGATCCAGGAAGCGCATCTGTTCCTCGGTCACACGCTGTGTGAGCTGATCGAAGCATCTGTCTCAGAGAGTGACGATGTTCGGTCGTCCTGACATTGTCCATGCCGCGGTCCGTGGCGGTTTCGCCGGTGTGCGGATGCTCGTGGTGGGCGATCTCATGCTCGACCGGTATCTGATCGGTGACGTCGTACGGATCTCGCCCGAGGCACCGGTGCCCGTCGTGCGGCTCGGCCGCGAAACGGTCTCAGTCGGCGGCGCGGGCAATGTTGCGCTGAACCTCGCCGGGCTCGGCGTGCGGGCCGACGTTGCGGGATGGACCGGCGACGACGAGCCGGGAGCGCGGTTGCGTGAGCTGCTCGGACTCGCCGGCGTGCGCGTGCAGGGCGTCGACGTGATTCGTGGTCGGCCGACCACCACGAAGACCCGGGTGCTTTCGGGCC
>JANLTQ010000483.1:0-6745 GCA_031363005.1 Acidimicrobiia bacterium
CGCGTCGTCGAAGCCGGCCCGACCGCGTCGATGTTCAACAGTCCGACCGACCAGCGCACGGCGGACTACATCCAAGGCCGGTTCGGCTGATCGCGCACTTTCGTCTGGGCCGCACGGACCGAATGTCCGGCGCGCCGTCGACTGTTCCCCGCTGGTTCAGGCGGAGTTCAGATGGCACCTCGTTGGCGTTCAACTGTCATCGATACGGTCCCAATGTTCGAGGCTCTGGGAGGAACCGAATGCGCCGTGTCGCGTTGATTGGGATCAGCTATGCGCTGGGACTCGGGTTGATCGTGGGAGGTCTCACGCCGGTGGCTGCCGGCGCGGAGCCTGCCCCCGCTGATCCGAGCATCACCACTACACCAACATCGCCGTCCGTGCCGCTTGGTGACGCCGCCCCCGTGCCGACGGACGGAAGCGGCCCGATCTCGAGCGACGGTTTCGGCGGTACCGGTGCTCCGACCCCGACCACGCTGCCGATCCGCCAACAGACCACGGCCTCGGCCCAGGCGACGGTCTCGGCCTCATCATTTGCCTGCCCGGGTGCCGGCGGCAGTCCTGCGGTCGGATCGGGTGCGTCATTTCCCCAGATCGTTATCGACCAGTGGCGCGCCGATGTGAGCAAGCTGTGTGGGCTGCGGATCGACTACCAGCCCAACGGATCGACCGCCGGCCGGACCAACTTCCTCAACAACGCCGTCGATTTCGGTGTGTCGGACATCCAGTTCAGCGCCAGTGAACTGTCGGGTCTGAAGCGAGCGTTCGCCTACATCCCGATCACCGCAGGTGGCCTGGGCATGATGTACAACCTGCTGGACGCAGCCGGGCGCAAGATCACCGACCTCCGCCTATCCGCGAACACTGCGTGCAAGATCTTCACCGGTCAGATCACCAGCTGGAGCGATCCGCAGATCGCCGCGGACAACAACGGCCGCCAACTGAAGAACTCCCCGGTCCGCCCGGTGATTCGGTCCGACGGTTCCGGAACGTCGTACTTCTTCAGCCAGTACTGCATCGACCTGGTGCCCGAGGTCTGGAAGAAGTTCGCCGCCGAGCAAGGTATCGCCAACGGGCCGACATCGTCCTGGCCCTCGGGCTTCGGCAATGCACGGGGGGTGAACGGCTCAGACGGCTGCGCCAACGCGGTCGCCAACCCGGTGACGGGCAAGGACTCGATCACCGCAGTCGAGGCCGGCTTCGCCCTCCAGCGGGGGATGCCCAACGCGTTCATGAAGAACAACAGTGGCGCGTACGTCCAGCCGACGTTCGGTGCGGTGACGGCCGCGCTCGGTTTCGCAACGGCGAACGCGGACGGGACCCAGAAACTCAACTTTCGTGCCCCCGGCGCAGGGCTCTACAACCCGTCCTCGTACAGCTACCTGATTGCGCCCACCACGGGGTTCTCGGCGGCCAAGGGCAAGACGATTGCTGCCTACGTCCAGTACTCGGTGCTGGATGGGCAGAAGAAGGCCAACTCGCTCGGGTACGCGGCCCTGCCGACGAACCTGGTCGCGCTGGCGCTGAACAACGCCGAGAAGATCCCTGGTGCGCCGCCTCGCCCGAAGGACGCGCCACCCCCCGGCGCCGCGGTGGTCCCCGGTCAGACGGTCGGTGGTGGCGGGACCACCCCGACCACTGCGCGCAGTCGCAGTACCCAAGTGGCCGGGGCCCAAGCGACGAACCCCGCCGCGGCCGGACCGGCGACGCCGGGCCCGCTCGGGACGACCGGTTCAGATGCGATCCAGTTGGTGCCGGTCGGGGTCGGGCTCATCGGTCTCGGTGAATGGGTGCGTCGGCGCACGAAGCGAAGGGCCTGAGTCGATGCGTCAGAACTCTCGCACGGTGCGCGCAGTCACTGCAGTGGCCGCGCTGCTCAGCGTGGCCGCGCTCGCCGGACCAGTGGGAGCGGCGACGCCGGCGGTCAAGGGTGCGGGGACCGATTCCGTCGACCCGCTGTTCGGTGCCTGGCAGAAGGCGGTTGCGGTCGCGCCGTACTCGACCGCGGTCGATTACTCGGCCGGGAGTGCGGCCGAGGGGCGTGCGGAGTTCATTGCCAAGACCACGGACTTCGCCGTGACCGGCACGCCGTTCACCACTGCCGAACTCGCGGCGGCGACGACGGCGAAGCGAACGTTCGAGTACGCGCCGATCGCGGCCGGATCACTTGCGTTCGTCTATCACCTCTACACCCCGCAGGGTCAGTCGATCAAAGGTCTCCAACTCTCGGGACCGACGCTGGCGAAGATCTTCACCGGGGGGATCGTCAGCTGGAACGACGCAGCGATCCTCGCTGAGAATCCGGGCGTCACGCTGCCGCCGAAGAAGATCATCCCGACGGTGCGCGGTCAGGCGGACTCGGCCACCTACGTCGCTACGTCGTACTTCCGGGCCTCGGCGCCGGACGTCTGGAAGGCGTTCATGGAGGACCCGTCACGTGGGTTCCCCGATGAGGCGCGCGAGCTGTTTCCGTTCTTCGCCGGTGCGGACTCGCGCACGTCGTCGTTCGCGATCGCGGACGTAGTGGCGGCCACCGAGGGCAGTGACGGGCGGATCGCCTACGTGGACAATGCCTGGGCGAAGACCGCGCTCGCCGGCGGGGCCGACATCATCAAGGTGAAGAACGCAGCCGGGAATTTCGTGGCGCCGACGCCCGAGGCGACGGCCAAGACCTTGGCGACGGCCAAGCTCGCGGATTCGAACCTCGTGACGGTCGACTTCGCGACGACCGACCCCGCGGCCTATCCCGTCGCAATGGTGAACTATCTCGTCGTACCGACGTCGGACGTCTCGGCCGAAGTGGCGAGCGCCATCGGAACGTTCGCCGGCTACGCGCTCAAGACCGGCCAGGCCGCGGCGACGGGCGTTGGTGATCCGGTGCTCCCCGCCGCGATGGTTACCCGCAGTCAGAGCGTGCTCGAGAAGGCCCTCCCCACCACCACGACCACGACCACGACCACGAGTTCGACCACGCTGCCCAGTGGGACGGACGTGTCCGGCGCCGACGCCACGAACTCGGGCGGCGACGGTCTGAGCCTGGCGTTCACCGGCGGCCCCAACGTCGGGCTGTTGCTCGCAGCTGGTGGCGTCCTGGTCGCAGTTGGTGTTCGACTACGGCGGCGCGCCGCGCGGTGAACGATGGTCCCGTGATCGACTCGCCGAGTTCGGCCGGTGACGAGTCGGCGAATCGCGCGCCCAGCGCAGGAGCCGGCGACGCCCAGATGATGGCCGAGGCCGCGCTGGGTCGCGCACTGCTGATGGTCCAGCGGATGGAGGACGACGCCCGGACACGCGCCGAAGCGATCTCGACGGAACGACTCGCCGAGGCCGATCGGGCTGCCCAGGAGCTCCTCGAGGAAGCGAGAACGCGAGCGGCCGCCATCGCCGAGATCACTCGCGACTCCGTGGCGCGGGTGCTCGCGGATGAGCACACGGCGTTGCTCGAAGGCCTTGGCGAACTCGCGAACCTCGAGCAACGCTTGCGTCAGACCGTCGCGACGTCCCACGAGCGCATCGCCGCAGTCTTGGACCAGACGCTCGACGTGGGGGAGAACGGCCCCGGTCGCGCAGCCGACGCGGGGAGCCAGCCATCCACCCCGACCCAAGTGCCGACCACGTCAGACTCGGCCGCGGCGGCCGTTGTTCCGAGCGCCCCGGTCCCGGCGATCGATCTCACCCGGGTTGTCGGACCGGCCCCGATGGGCGACCTCGACCTCGACGCGCCCGTGGTCGGCGCAGATGACGCGTTTTTTGCGGACCTTCGCCAGGCCGTCGACGGCGGCGGCGCCATTGCCGGACGGGCAATGCACCCGAACGCGGCACCGATGACGCCTCCCGCCGCGGCGACGGTTTCGGCGCCGCCTGCACCGCCGGTAATCGCTTCGCCGCGGCGGCCTCCTGAGTTTTCGGCTCCGCTGGAATCGCCGACCGATCGGCTTCACGCGGCCGCCCACGCCGCGACCGCGGCCGTCGCGGTGCCGTTGAGCCTGGCCGATCCCACCACTGACCCACCGCCGATGCGGCTTCGTTCGGTTCCTCCGATTCCGCCGGTGAGGGCACCGTCGCCACCGGACTCGCCGTTTCCGTCGGCCCCCGAGGCACCGACCGAGCCGATCAATCGCATTGCTCCTCCGGCGCCCGCAACGTTGGTCGAGGCGCCGGCTTCGTCGCGACGCGAGCGCGTCGCAAAGAAGCGGGGCCGATGGGCGATGGCCGGCACGGCACTGCGCAACCTTGGGATCCTGTTGCTCCTCTTCGTGGCGTTCCAGTTGTGGGGCACCTCGGCGCTCGAACATCGGGACCAGGCAAAACTGCGCCGCTCCTTCCAGGTTGCGTTGGCGTCGCAGGTCTCGCCCAGCAGCGCAACGCCCACGGGCTCGGACCCCTCGACGGTGACGACACCGGCGACCGTCGTCGCCCCCCCAGCGGCACCGAGTGGGGCTGCGGTCGCGGTCATCAAGATCCCGAAGATCGGCGTCGAGCAGGCCGTCGTCGAAGGGACCGGGGTGGGTGACCTGCGCAAGGGTCCCGGGCACTACCGCAACACGCCGCTGCCGGGACAGCCGGGGAACGCCGCCATCGCCGGCCACCGAACCACCTACGGCGCGCCGTTCAATCGCATCGACGAACTCGCCCCGGGTGACCCGATCTTGGTTTCCACGCTCCAGGGCAACTTCAAGTATGTGGTGAGCGAGGCTCCGTTTCCGGTGAGCCCATCGAAGAACGATGTGCTGTTCAACAAGGACGACAACCGGCTCACGCTGACGACCTGTCACCCGAAGTACAGCGCCGCAAAACGCTTGATCGTCGTCGCCAAGCTCGCGCCCAACGAGACGCCGGCACCGGCGGCCAAAGTTGCGTCGGCGCCGAAGGCGAAGATCGTCGCCGATGCGAGCACCGGCGGTGACGCCGGCGCGGTGTTCCCCGCGCTGTTCTGGGCTGCGCTCTGTGGTCTGGCGTACGGCGCCATGGTCCTCCTGAGCCGCCGGTGGGTGCGCCGGGCCGCGCTGTTGCTCGGTACGCCGGTCGTGCTCGCCTTGCTGTTCCCCTTCTTCGAGCAACTCAGCCGGCTGCTTCCGGCGAACTACTGATCATGGTCGGCCTTTGGCGAGCCCGACGGTGGGGCGCAGTCGCGCTCGTCGCCGGCCTGGGTATGGGTGTGATGAGCCCGGCAGCCAATGCGACGCCGACCGACGATCTGCTGACCCGAGCCGCGGCTCTGCAACGCGAGCTGACCGCCAACGAAACCAATATCGAGACACTCTCCGAGCAGTACAACGGCGCGATCATCCGCCACGATTTTGCCGTCCGTCAGATGCTCCAAGGTCAACTCGCGATCACCGATCTCAAACAGCGTCGGGACGGGCTCGGTTCGAGTGTGCGCGCTCATCTGGCCCGGCTCTACCGGGAGAGCGGCCGTGGTGGTCGATTGAGTGGCCTCGAGGCATCCAATCGTGACGATGCCCGCCGGCGCAGTGCCTATTCCAATGTCGTCACGCGTCGCGACGACGCGATGATCGCGAGGTTGCAACGAGTCGAGTCGCAACTCGAGCTCCGAGCCCAGCGACTCGAGGAGTACCGCCGACGCGCGGACGCAGAGACCGTGCTCGCCGGTATGGCGAAGTCGCGCGCCGAGGCTCTGCAAGTGAAGCAACAGGCGCTCTTGGCGTCGGCCCAGGGTGAAATCGGCGCTGTGCTTCGACTCAAGCGCGCCGCACAGGATCCGGGTGCGTCCGCGCTGGAGGCGCGGCTGCGGTTGCTCGGTGTCAACGGATTGCCTGCGGCACCGAACCCCAAGGCTGCGTTGGTCGTGGCGTACGCAGTTCAGCAGCTCGGCAAGCCGTACGTCTTCGCCGCCGCCGGACCGGACACCTTCGACTGCTCGGGGCTCACCTTGATGGCGTGGCGGCAGGCCGGAGTTTCGATGGCGCACTTCGCCGCGACGCAGTACGAGGAGTTTCCCCGGGTGTCGGTCGACGCGTTGGCACCGGGCGATCTGGTGTTCTTCTATCCGACCATCCATCACGTTGGCATCTACATCGGCGACGGCAAGATGATCCACGCGCCGCACACCGGGGACGTCGTGCGCGTCGCCTCGATCTTTCGCGCCAGCCTGGTCGGCGCCGTCCGGCCGCAATGATCGCCTTCGCGCCTTCGTGGAAGTTGGCCGCGCAATGCGTTGCGGTCTTGGGGGCTGTCGGATTCACCTCGATCACTGTGTTCGGCGCCGACTCGGCACCGAAACCGGCGGCGGTGAAGGTGTCCGCCAAGACAACTGCCCGGAAAACGGCGCCGACCGGATCGCCGGCCACTGTCCCTGCGTCGGCCGAGGACACGCTCGCCGACGTGCCGGCAGGTTCGGGCGGATCGGGTTCGTTCGACGGGTTGGGATCGTCCGGAGGTGACGGCGGCGGAGGTGGTACGGATCGCGGGACTCCCGCTACCGACGGTGCCGCAGGGATCGACGCGATCGTGCCACCCACGGTTTCGGAATCGTCGGTGCCACTTGCGCTCCCCATCTCGGCGGTGGTTGTCATCGGAGTCGGTGCGGGCGCAACGTGGGCTCGCCGTCGACGCCGGAACGTGGAAGGCCTGGCGAAGCGGTGACCACACTCCCGATCGCGCTGTCCCGACGCGAACGGCGAACCGCGAGTCGGACGCGAACGCGGCGCCTGATGCCGTCACCGCGTTGGCGGGAACAGCACACCACTGCGATTCGTATCGGCGCGCTGCTGTCGATCATCGCGCT
>JANLTQ010000537.1:0-2296 GCA_031363005.1 Acidimicrobiia bacterium
GCGGTGAACGTCACGTTCGTCGCTTTCTCGCGAGCCCTGAACGACATCAGCGGCCAAGCGATCGTGTTCTTCGTTCTGGTGGTCGCCGCGGCCGAGGTCGCGATCGGACTCGCAATCATCGTGGCCATCTTCCGGCGTCGCCGTAACGGTGCGACCGCCGACGACGTCGATCTGCTGCAGGGATAACGGATACCGATGACCTCTCGCGACATTCTCGACTTGGCGTGGCTCGTACCGCTGCTGCCGCTCACCGGTGCAGTGGTGCTGCTCCTCGCGGGCAAACGCATCGGCGAGCCGAGGGCGGGCTGGCTGGCCACCGCGATGATGGGCCTCGCCTTTGTGTGGTCAGTCGTCATGCTCATTGCGCTGCTGTCCCTGCCCGGGGAAGAACGCAGGCACGTCAGTGACGTCTTCACCTGGCTCTCGGCCGGCAACCTGAAGGTGCACCTCGGATTCCTCGCGGACCCGCTGTCGGTCACCTGGATCCTGTTGGTGACGGGCGTCGGGTCGCTGATCCACCTCTACGCCGTTGGCTACATGAAGGGTGACGAGCGGTACTCCCGGTTCTTCGCCTACTTCAACCTGTTCGCCACCGCGATGCTGGTCCTGGTCCTCTCCAGCAGCTTCCTGCTCACGTTCCTCGGGTGGGAGGGAGTCGGCCTCTGCTCGTACCTCCTCATCGGGTTCTGGTTCGAGCGGCCGCGCGCGTCGAGTGCATCGGTCAAGGCGTTCGTGACCAACCGCGTCGGCGACTTCGGGTTCATGATCGCGATGTTCTTCATCGTCGGTGCGCTCGGCAGCCTCGATTACACCCAGATGTCCGCCCACGCCGGTGGGATCTCCAAGGACACGGCCACCGCGATCGCGCTGTTGCTCTTCGTCGGCTGTGTGGGCAAGAGCGCGCAGATCGGTCTGCACGTCTGGTTGCCGGACGCGATGGAAGGCCCCACTCCGGTCTCCGCCCTCATCCACGCGGCCACAATGGTCACCGCCGGGGTGTTCCTCGTCTGTCGGGCCCATCCCTTCTTCGAACGCAGTGACATCGCTCTCGACGTCGTGGCCATCGTCGGCGCGCTCACCGCGCTGCTGGCCGGAACCGTGGCGTTGGTCCAGCCCGACATCAAGCGCGTGCTCGCCTACAGCACGATCAGCCAACTCGGGTACATGTTCCTTGCGGTCGGGGTCGGCGCCTATTCGATCGCGGTGTTCTTCGTGCTCGCCCACGCGTTCTACAAGGCGGCGCTCTTCCTCGGTTCGGGCACGGTTATCCACGGCACCGAAGAGACCCAGGACATACGGCGAATGGGTGGACTGCGCAAGTACATGCCGTTCACGGCCGTCGGCTTCGGCATCGCGTGGCTGACCATTTCCGGACTCCCGCCGTTCTCCGGCTTCTGGGCCAAGGACGGCGTGCTCGCCGCCGCCTTCTACGACAAGAGCTACGTCATCTGGGCCCTCGGGCTCGCTGCCGCGCTTCTCACCGGCTTCTACATGACCCGCGAGACCTTCCTGGTCTTCGCCGGGAACGAACGGTTCCGCCCCGAGACCACAGCCGAGCACGCCGGCGATCATGCGCCGGCCGAGCACGACATCACCGCGTCGCCAACAGTGGATTACGGCACTCCGGTGGCGCCTGCGCACATGGGCCATGACCCGCATGAGGGCGCACCCACGATGATCTTCCCGGTGGTGGTGCTCGCCGGGTTGGCGATGGTGGCCGGGGTGCTCGAACTCCCGTTCCACGGTCTCGAGTTCTTGACCAAGTGGCTCGAACCCACCTTCGGCACGCACGAAGCCGCGAAGCCCACATCGTTCCTGTCGGGCTTCGGACTCTCGATGCTTGCCGTGGCGGTCGGACTGATCGGCATCACGTTCGCCTTCCGGCTGTACCGGCGCGGGCTGGAGGATCCGGCCGTCGATCCGGTGGACGCGAAGCTGGGCGGAGTCGGTCGGCTCTTCGGCCACGCGTGGTACTACGACGAAGGCATTGCCGCGATGGTCGGTGGACCGTTGCGCCGAGGTGCGCGGTGGACCGCCGAAGTGTTCGATCAGAAAGTCATCGACGGCGCGGTCAACGGCATCGCCCGCGGGGTCGGCGCCGCCGGGACCGGCATGCGCC
This sequence comes from Acidimicrobiia bacterium, assembly GCA_031363005.1. GTDB lineage: Bacteria > Actinomycetota > Acidimicrobiia > IMCC26256 > JAENVU01 > JAENVU01. The sequence continues at coordinate 2,120 of JANLTQ010000537.1, forward strand.
GCCTGCAGACCGGCCTGGTGCGTCAGTACGCCCTCGGCATCGCCGCAGGAATGGCCGCCCTCCTCGTCTGGGCCCTCTGGCGAGTGGGAGTCTCCTGATGAACGCAGCGGAGATGGCACGCGATAGCAGCCGTTCGGCCAGCGAAGTGTGGCCCGTCCGGCCCGCCCCGCAGGGGCA
>JANLTQ010000544.1:0-3167 GCA_031363005.1 Acidimicrobiia bacterium
CCCAATAGAACCCGTGCACCAAGACGTCGCCCACGAGGTTGGAGTTCCCCGTGACCTGACCGGCGTCGTTCAGAGCAAGCGGGGTCATGGAGGTTCCACCGAGCGTCGGGATATCGGTCATTCCGTTGACCGAGTCCCAGATGAATGCGTGCGTCTGTCCGCCGGCCGTGGTCGACGTGCCGATCACCTGGCCGGAGGCGTTGATCGCTCGGGCGCTCGAGGTTGTGCCCCCAAGGGTGCCGAGGTCAGTCATCCCGTTGACGGTGTCCCAGAGGAACGCGTGCGACTGACCCGCTCCGGTCGTGGCCGCACCGACCACTTGGTCCGAGTCGTTGATGTCTGACGCCGAGGAGCTGAGACCACCGAGGGTGCCGAGGTCGACCATCCCGCTGGTTGAAGTCCACCGGAACGCGCGGTAGTCGCCGACACCGTTCTGCGCGGCGCCGACCACATGGCCGGCGGTGTTGAGTGCGTTGGCGCCCGAAGACAGACCACCGAGCGTGCCGAGGTCGACCGGCGTTCGGTCCAGGGACGCGGACGCGGGGAGTGCGCCTATCGGCACGGCGACGAGTGCGCCCGTCGCCAGTATTCCGCCCAGCACTGCCCATGCCCGCGTGGTCCCCATGGAGCGACCGTAGCCCCAATCGGGGGCCGCGGGAAGGGGCCCGAGACCCGGCCCGCTCCTGGTGCTCGAGTCAGGTGGGGAGGTCTTTGCGCAACGTTCGCTGGATCGTGATGAACGCGTACCAGGCCGGTGCCGCGACGAGCGCGATCTCGAGCGGCAGGTACGTCTTCTTCCAGGTGATCGTGAGCGCCAGCATCGCCGCCAACCACAGCACGGTCACGGTGATGTTGATCACGCGCTTGTCCCGCACCTGCATCGGATGGACGAACTTCACGTTGCTGAGGGTGAGTCCGCACAAGAGGATTGTCACCACGATGTTGACCCAGTGCGGGCTCCGCAATAGGAAGAACGTCGGCGCCACCAGGTTCCAGATGGCAGGGAAGCCCTTGAACCAATGGTCCTCGGTCATGAGCTCCACCCGGGCGAACCACAGCACGGCAGTGAAGAGGATCAACGCGCCGAGGAACACGGTCCAACCCGGCGGGAAGGCGTGGAAGTACGCCATGAACGCCACCGGCAGCATCACGCACGTGAGGTAGTCCACGACCAGGTCGAGAATGTTCCCGTCCATACCCGGAACGGCATCGGACACTTTCGCGGCACGGGCAATCGGGCCGTCGATCCCGTCGACCACCATGGCCGCGATGAGATAGATGATGGCCGCGCGGGGATGGCCGCGGACCACGGCTTCGAGACCGGCCGCTCCGAGGAGCACCCCGCTCGCAGTCAATGCGTGGATGGCCCAGGCGATCCGGATGTCTCGGGGCGCGCACGGTGTCGTCGCCGTCGACGGAGTGGGCGGCAGTGAGGGCTTCGGTGAAGACATTGGGCTCCGAGGCTAGTGGGGGAGGGTCCGGTATCGGCGCCAGCGCGTAGCTTGCGCCGTCATGGTTCCCCGCCGAGCGCCCGACCAATCTCGGGCTGCGCCCGATCCGATTCCTCCGACGGTCGCCTGGCGTGCGGGGAGCGTCCGGTTGATCGACCAGCGGGCGCTCCCGACCCGCCTGCGGTACGTCTCGTGTGCGACCGCCGATGAGCTTGTGACCGCGATCCGTGATCTCGTCGTCCGGGGGGCGCCGGCGTTGGGCGTGTGCGGAGCCTTCGGCGTTGCGCTCGCGGCCCGCAGCGCGTCGTCGGAACGCGGCGTGCTCACCGCCGCGGCTCGGGTCGCCAACGCCCGTCCGACCGCGGTCAATCTCGCGTGGGGAGTGGACCGAGCGCTCGCGGCGTACCGGACCGGTGGCGCGAACGGAGCGCTGGCGTGCGCGCAGGAACTCGCCGCCGCGGACGTGGCCGGCAACCGACGGCTCGGCGCCTTGGGTGCGGCGCTCCTGCCCGACGGCGCCCGCGTCCTGACCCATTGCAACGCCGGTTCCCTCGCGTGCGTCGGGTACGGCACCGCGCTCGGCGTCATTCGTGCACATCACGAGGCGGGGCGAGGCACTTCGGTATGGGTGGACGAGACGCGCCCGATCGGCCAGGGCGCTCGACTCACCGCATGGGAGCTGGATCGGCTCGATATTCCGTACTGCGTGATCGTCGACGCCGCCGCGGCATCGCTGTTCGCCGCCGGTGAAATCGATGCCGTCGTCGTCGGTGCGGACCGCATTGCTGGGAACGGGGACGTTGCGAACAAGATCGGCACCTACGGCGTGGCCGTCCTCGCTCGTGCACATCGCGTCCCCTTGTATGTCGCCGCGCCCATCAGCACGATCGACCCGGCGACGGCCTCGGGTGCCGAGATCGTGATCGAGCAGCGCGGCGCGCACGAGATCACGATGTCGACGTCTGGCGTGCGCACGGTTCCGCGACGGGCCGAGGTTTACAACCCCGCCTTCGATGTGACACCGGCGCGCCTCGTGACCGCGCTGGTGACCGACGCCGGCGTCGTCGCGAGACCGACGGTTGCTCGCCTTCGCACGCTGCTCGCGTCGGGATGACGCGGCGCGCGCTTCAGCGCGGCGGGCCGGCAACGAGCGTCGAAGGGGGTGGCGCCGTCGAGTTCGAAGACAGGCCGAGCGAGCAGCCGGACAACTGGGTGACTGCGGGACCTTGGGCGAACCAGCTGGCGGTCGCCCCCGGTGCCACGCCGTAAGCGGTGCCCATGCTGTCGCTCTTGCCGCCTGGACCGTAGAAGGTGACCATGACCGTCAGGTTGTGCATCTCGCGATCGGTGTTGACCAAGGTCCCGCCCGCCTCGGCCCGGTTGATCGTCGTGTTGCACTGTTTGAGGGTCACCTGATTCGCGACGGGGTCGGCGGAGGCAGTCGACTTCACGCTCTGATCGATGGCGTGCGTGACGGATCGAAAGAACGAGCCGAAGACCCAGAACCAGTAGGCGCAGACGACGACTGCGACGATGCCGAGGATCAGGCCGGCAATCGACTGACCGCTGCCCACTCCATGAGTGCGGGACCGAGTGAGCCCGATTCGACCGAAGATGATCGCCAAGACCGCGAGGGGAAACGCGAGCAGACCGAGAAAAAAGGTGAAGGCGAATGCCGCGGCGAGAACGCCGAGGACGAGCGCCGTGACCGCCATC
>JANLTQ010000146.1:0-8518 GCA_031363005.1 Acidimicrobiia bacterium
TGCGGGTCGCCACCGAGGCGCGGACCCTTCTTGGGGCGAGGCATCGCAGGTCAGTCCTTCATGCGCAGCGAGAGGCCGCGCTCGTCGAGCTTCACGATCACTTCGTCGAGCGACTTCTGCCCGAAGTTGGTAATGGCGAGCAGGTCGTCTTCGGTCTTCACCACAAGCTGGCCGATGGTGTCCACCCGCGCCCGCTTCAAGCAGTTGCGGGGCCGCTCGGAGAGGTCGAGCTCCTCGATGGCGAGTTCGAGGTCCGGCGAGGTTGCGAGCGTCGGCGACACTTCACCGAGCTCGAGGCCCTGCTGCTCTTCGGACATGTCCGCAACGAGGCCGACGAGGCTGCGCAGCGTCGCACCGGCCGAGGCGAGCGCGTCACGCGGGGTGATCGAACCGTCGGTCTCGATCTCCACTCCGAGCTTGTCGTAGTTGGTGGCCTGCTCCACGCGAGTCGGCTCGATGTCGAAAGCGACACGCCGAACCGGTGAGAAGATCGCGTCGACGGGGATCACGCCGATCGGCGCACCGGGACGCTTGGTCTTCTCGGCCGGGGCGTACCCACGGCCTTGCTCGACGGTGATGTCGATCGCCAGGCGACCCTTCTCGGTCAGCGTGGCGAGGTGGAGTTCCGGGTTGAGGATCTCAACGTCCGACGTGGTCTGGATCGCCGCGGCCGTCACATCGGCGGGTCCCCGCACGTCGAGGCGCAGGGTGACCGGCTCCTCGGACAGGCACTGGAGCACCAGGTCCTTCAAGTTCAGGATCAGGTCGGTGACGTCTTCCTTGACGCCCGCGATGATGTCGAACTCGTGCAGCGCGTCGTCGAAACGCACCTGCGTCACGGCACCACCGGGAATCGACGACAGCAGGGTGCGGCGCAGGCTGTTGCCGAGCGTGTGACCGAATCCGGGCTCGAGCGGCGAGATGATGAACCGCTGCGTGTTGCCCTCAGCCTCTTCGGCCTCGATCTCAGGACGCTGAATGATGAGCATTGACGCTTCCTCACAATCGGACGCGTACGCGCCCGAAGTCGGGGGTTACTGGGGGTTTTGGAGCGTTACTTGGAGTAGAGCTCGACGATGAGCTGTTCGCGCACCGGAATGTCGATCTGATCGCGCAGTGGGAGATCGCGCACCGTGGCCTTGCCATCGGTGACTTCGAGCCACATCGGGACCAGACGGTCGATCGTGTCCAGGTTGTGACGCAGCACGATCATGTCCTTGGACTTCGGCCTGAACTCGACGACATCCTCTTTGCGGACCATGTACGACGGGATCGTGACCCGCTTGCCGTTCACGAGCACGTGACCGTGACGGACCCACTGGCGGGACTGGCTCCGGCTCGACGCAAAGCCGGCGCGAAACACCACGTTGTCCAACCGCTGTTCGAGCATCCGCAGCAAGTTCTCGCCGGTGATGCCCTTTTGGCGCGAGGCCTCCGCGTAGAGGTTACGGAACTGCTTTTCGAGCACGCCGTAGATGCGCTTCGCCTTCTGCTTCTCGCGCAGCTGGAGCATGTACTCGCTCTCACGAATACGGCCCCGACCGTGGATGCCCGGCGGATAGGGCCGGCGCTCGATCGGGCACTTCATGGTGTCGCACTTCGCGCCCTTCAGGAAGAGCTTCATGCGCTCGCGCCGGCAGAGCCGACACACGGGACCTGTGTACCTTGCCACTGGTTAGACCCTCCGCCGCTTGGGAGGGCGGCAACCGTTGTGCGGGATCGGCGTGACGTCCTTGATACCGAGGACTTCGATGCCGGTGTTCTGAATCGAGCGGATTGCGGTCTCACGACCCGAACCCGGACCCTTCACGACGACGTCCACCCGGCGCACACCGTGCTCCATGGCCCGACGCGCCGCGGTCTCGGCTGCGAGCTGCGCCGCGAACGGCGTGCTCTTGCGCGAGCCCTTGAAGCCCACGTTGCCCGACGATGCCCAGGCCAGCGTGTTGCCCTGCTGGTCCGAGATCGTGATGATCGTGTTGTTGAACGAAGACTTGATGTGCGCGATCCCGTGCGTGATGTTCTTGCGTTCACGACGGCGGGGACGCCGTCCTCCTGCAGGAGGCTTTGCCACTACTTCCTCGCCTTCTTCTTGCCGGCCACTGTCTTCTTCGGACCCTTCCGGGTGCGCGCATTGGTACGCGTGCGCTGGCCCCGGACGGGCAGACCGCGACGGTGACGGATCCCGCTGTAGGTCCCGATCTCGATCTTGCGCTTGATGTGACCGGCAACCTCGCGGCGCAGGTCACCCTCGACCTTGAGGTTTGCGTCGATGAAGGTGCGCAGCTGCGCGACTTCATCCTCGGTCAGGTCCCGGACGCGCGTGTCGGGGGACAGACCCGTCTGCTGACAGATCATCGACGCGGTGTTACGACCGATGCCGAACACATAGGTGAGTGAGATCTCGAGGCGTTTTTCCCTCGGGATGTCGACACCGGAAATACGAGCCATACGTGTGCCTGGACCTTCCTACCGAACGCGGCTTAACCCTGGCGCTGTTTGTGGCGCGGGTTCTCGCAGATGACCCGCACCGAACCATGGCGGCGGATCACCTTGCACTTTTCACAGATCTTCTTCACTGACGGTCGAACCTTCAACGCGAGCCTCTACTACTTGTAGCGATAGGTGATACGCCCTCGGGCCAAGTCGTAGGGAGTGAGCTCGACCTGCACCTTGTCGCCAGGAAGGATACGGATGTAGTGCATCCGCATTTTGCCGGAGATGTGGGCAAGAACTTTGTGTCCATTTTCGAGCTCGACGCGAAACATCGCGTTGGGCAGTGGTTCAACCACTGTCCCCTCAACGAGGATCGTGTCGTCCTTGGGCTTAGCTACGATGCACCACCGGGGGTTGGGGCGCGCGGAAAGCACGCCGAGGTACTGCGGGGCGACCGGTCAATCTAGCCGCGACCGGCTCAGAAACACAATTGGAGAAATCCACGGGGACGAACCCCGGCTCCTATCGTGGCCCACCACCCGCGCGAGTCTCGCATCCGCTTCAAATCAGGGCGATTTCACAGCGCAGGCGGCCTTGGACGGGCTCGGGCCACGCGCTGGACACCGACCAGGCAGTCGATCCTCCAGGAGGAACGGACTGCACATCGGTCCAGGAATCGAGTTCGCCGGTATCGTCGGACCAGGTCACCTGCACCTCGGCGACCGCTTCCTCGGCGCCGGAGTTCTGGAGCATTCCCGCGTCGACCAACTCTTCGGTGGCGGAGTCGAACGCGCACGCTCCACCGTCTTCGGTGACCGTGACGCCGCCATCGGGGTCGATGGGCGGTGGTGTGGTGTCCGGCGTTGCTGTCGTCGGTGGCGCCGATCCGCCCGAGCCCGATCCGGTTCCGCCATCCGGAGGGGTCGAGCTCGTCGTCGTCTCGCCGTCGCCGACCGACGTGGTCGTGGTGCGACGCGGGCGGGGCGACGACGTCGACGTTGACGCAGCCTGTCGGCGGGCGCCACGCGTCGAGTTGCGAGCCGACGAGCCGTCGTCGCCACCGAGGACCGCGATGAGCACGACCACCAACAGGGCCGCACCGGCGACGGCACCGGCGATCACCCACTGTCTGGTCTGGCGCGCCCTCCGCCGGGCGACCCGATCCGGCATTGTGGCCACCGGCAGGATGTCGTCGGCCGGACCCGGGTTCATGACGACTGGTCGCGCAGCAATCCGAGCAGATAGTCGCCGTACCCACTCTTGCGGAGGGGCTCGGCCAGGGCGCCGAGCGCTTCGTCGTCGATGAAGCCTTCGCGCCAGGCCGTCTCTTCCGGGCAACCGACCTTGAGCCCCTGGCGTTGCTCCACCACCTGGACGAACTGCGCCGCCTGCATCAGGGACTCGAACGTCCCAGTGTCGAGCCACGCAGTGCCGCGGTCAAGCGTCTCGACCGAGAGTTGGTTCGCGGTGAGGTAGTGCATGATCACGTCGGTAATCTCGTACTCCCCGCGATCGCTCGGCCGCACCGCGCGGGCCACCCCCGAGACGTCGCCGGGGAAGAAGTACAGGCCCGGGACGGCAAAGTTCGAACGCGGCGCGTCCGGCTTCTCGACGATCGCGCTCGGCCGGCCATCGGCGTCGAACTCGATCACGCCGTACCGCTCCGGATCGGCCACGTGGTACGCGAAGACGGTGGCGTCCTTAGCGTCGGCGGCGGCACGCAGGCGCTCCCGCAACTGCGTGCCGAAGAAGATGTTGTCGCCGAGGACGAGGGCCACCCGTTGACCCGCGATGAACTCCTCGCCGATGACGAACGCCTGCGCCAAACCCTCCGGCCGCGGTTGCGCGGCATATTCGAACCGACACCCCCAGCGCGTGCCGTCACCCAGGAGCCGCTCGAATCGAGGCAGGTCGTCCGGCGTGGAGATCACCAGGACCTCGCGGATGCCCGCATCCATCAGCGTGGAGAGCGGGTAATAGATCATCGGTTTGTCGTAGATCGGCAACAGCTGCTTGCCGATCGCGGCCGTCATCGGAGCGAGCCGTGTGCCCGACCCCCCGGCGAGCACGATCCCGCGCACCATGTCTCCTCCATCGAAGGGACGAGATGATACTTGGGTCGCGACGATCACCAAACCGCGGTGTGGCAGGATCTCCCGCCATGAGCACACGATTGCGCCTCGTTGCGGCGGTGGCCGCGCTGACCTTCGTCTCCGGCCTCGTCGCATGCAGTTCGGACTCCGGCGTTGCGGGGCCCGGGAGCTTCGACGCCAAGGAGGCGGCTCGCACGCTCCGGGCGGGGGGCGGGGTTGAGATCCGTGGGAGCAGTACCTACTTCAAGGAGCGCGGCCCGATCGCCGGGCGCATCGGCTACCGCCCGTACCGGCTGCGATCGCGTCTGACGATCCCGACCGGGCAGTTCCTCGCCGAGGGCACGCTGGTCCGCATCGGCAACCAAGCCTGGGTGCGCCGCAGCGTGATCACGAAACTCGCCCGGCCGATCCCCATCGGGCCCGCGACGTTCATGCTGCGGACCGCTGCACTGCCCCCGTTCGTCGAACTCAAGAGCGTCGAGCGTGGCTTCGGTGCCTACCTCGCACTGCCGTACGACCCCGCCAAGCTGCTCGATCGGATCGCCGCCACCGGCGCCGAGTTCTCCGCTCACGGGTCGTCCGCGGTCGGGGGCACCGAGCGCAAGCGCTTCCGCGCGACCCTGAAGGTGATGGACGCCCGTCAGATCGGTGTGGCGAACCTGACCGTCTGGGTGGACGCGCAGGGCCGCCCGGTCCGGTTCGCATTCGACACCGCAATAAAGGGTTCCTCGCGTTATGACATCACGGAACTGCGGGACAAGCTGACGGTTTCACGGCCGCCCACGAACCAGGTCCAGCTCCTCAACCAGCCGCTCCCCGACGCGACCGGGCCCTACACCACGGTGCTCGAGACCACTGCCGGCACCACTGCGGTCCGGATCCTCACTGCCCCAGCCGATCGGGGCTGGAGCTGCTGGAAGGTCGAATCCGCGCCGCCGTTCGTCGGCATCACCGAACCCCGTGCGAGCGGTGGGTCGTGCGCGCCGACCGCGACGCTCAGCGCAACCGTCGATGACGAGTTCTCGATCCCGCTCGACGCCACCGCCGAGACGCCGTACGAGCTCCTCGGGCTGCACGTGCCGCCCGGTTCGACGGTCGAGTTCTCGCGCATCGGCGCCGGACCGGTCACGGTCACTGCCGGCCCGTCGGGTCTCGCCGCCTATGTGGGACCGGCCGAGCCGGTGGTCGGCTTGGCGAAGGTGACAACGGCCAACAATGTGCTCATCTGCGGACCGGTCGGTATCGACAACATCGTCGACTTCAACGCCGCCAGGACGAAGCCCGAAAACGCCGCCTCGCTGCGCAGCCTGCCGTGGAACTGCGTGCCTGAGGACCTCGCAAACCTATTGTCGGAGTAATCGCCCGCCCGGGCCGCGGCTCGTTTCCGCCGCCTCTTCCGGTCGGACGCTTCTCACTTGGCCTTCATGCCGGCACAGGCATCGCGTGGCTTGAGGCCGAGAGCCTTGGCGATCCGTGTGTTGATCGCGAACGAGTCCGGCTCGATGACCCAGCTGCGGTCCTCGGCCAGCACGTACGGGATGCCGTCGAAGCCATTGCCACCGCCGGGCAATGCGCCCTTTCCCAGGTCGAGCGCTCGTTGGCAGAGGAGCGCCCGCTTCCGGTCCATGAAGTCGGCGCCGGTCGGGTAGCCGTCCTTCCGAAACGCCTCGACGAGGAGATTCTCTTCGCGCGGGCCCGTGCAACTGACCGAGCCCGCGGGGAACGGGATGTCCTGCTTGGTGTAGGCGGGGATGAGCACCTGGAACGACTCCGTCTGGCGGGCGGTGCACTCGATCCCCGCGGCGGAGAGCCGGTCCAGGACGGCTTGGGCTCGCCGATTCGAGACCTTGTCGAAGCCGATCTTCACCCGTTCTTTGTTCCAGTCCGAAGCACTCTCACCGCTGCTCGAACACGCGGCGCCGGCAACGACGGCGAGGGCAGCGAGGGCGGCGGCGCCGCGTTGGTACCACCGGTTCATGCGCGATCCTCCGGAGTCGGTGCGGACGCCGACCTTAGCGGCGCGCTGTCACGCCCGGGCTGCGCCGCCGCGTCATGCCGCGGAAAGGCCCGCCCCGAAGGGCGGGCCCATCCAATGCAATGGCCAGTAGGCCGCTGCGGGTGTTACCGATGTTGCTTTACGGAATGCTCACCGTGAGGTCGTCAACCAAAGCTCCGGCGTCGGAGCCATCGGCGGGCGTGATGATGAGCGACCCGAGGGACGCATTCCCAGCAGCCGGGGGCGTTCCGTCGGCGGTGCAGTCAAGCAGGTTGATGTTCTTCGTCGGGGCATATGCCGCTCCGAAGGCCAGCGTGCCGCTGACGTCCCCGCCAACACCGGGGCCCTTGATGGAGATGCCACGGACCGTGATGTGGGTGATGTCGGTGTCAAGCGGGTCCGTCCCCAGCCGTACGTAGAGCTGGGCCTGGATCTGGACCGCCGTGGGCGTCAACTCCAGGAACTTGTAGACCAGCTTGCCGTTCAGCGGGTACGCCTGCGGGTAGGTTGTGTTCAACCCGAGGTCGGCCCGGTTGCAGCTCGCCGAACCGCCTGTCGATCCGGCAATCTTGCCGGCCGACGCGATGGAACCCATGGTCAGCGTGGCGTAGCCACCGGGCTCCGAGCCGTCTGCCGTCTGGTTGTCGAACGGGTTGTCCTTACCGGACAACGAGTTCGTTGAGGCGACGGTGGTGCGGATACCCGCAGCCACGGCGCAGCTGGTGGCGTCGCTCACGGAGGGACCGAGGTCCTCGCCGCCCGTCAACGACAGGTGGTTGATGCTGCCGTCGTTGCGCTTCGACGCCGCCTTGGCGTACTTCGCGTCGGACGAACCCAGCGTGGGGTTCAGCGAAGCGATGAGCGACGTGCCAGTGCACGTCACCAACGTGGTTGCGGCAGTCGCAGCCGGAGCTGCGATCGCCATCATGCCCCCCGCGAGCGCCAGCGTGCTGGCTCCCGCGACGAGACGAGTCTTGATATTCAAGATATTTCTCCTTGGTCGTTTTCGTTGCCGGCCGTGACCGCGACGAGCCGGTGGACAAAGAAAGGAGACGACGCAACCACCACGTTCGCGGTGACACTTGTCATGTGACACTCCCCCCAGCACTGGCCAGCTGAATTGCCGGCCCGTCCATGACCAGTCGTCTCGCTTCATCATGAGAAGTGGGACGACCGTGCGGTCACGGGGGATCCTGACCGACCGTCACCGTGTGTGTCAAGGGTTGTTTTCAGGTTTGCGCGCTCGGAGTGGCCAGGACCCATGAACCTTGACGAAACGGTGAGGTGGCCGTCGAGAGCGAATCGCGCCCAGGGTGACCGAGTCCCCGCGCTGAGGGGCGGTTGGGTCCGAATGTCCGATCAGAGGGGCCTGGCAACGCGCGCGGCTACCATTCCGGCCCGTGAAACGACCTCGTTGGCTGACATCTCTCGCCGCCCGAACCAATCGCACCGCACCGGTCGACTGGTCGAGCCGCCCACCGAAAGAGGCATGGCAGGCATCGATCGACGGTGAGGTGCGCTTCTGGGAGAATTGGCTGGCCACCCAGGGCGAGCAGTACCCCGGAAGCTACGACCGCGCATTCAATGCCGATCTGGAGTTGCCGACCGAGATCGCCGACCTGTTGATCGCCCCGGATGGAACCACGGTCACGCTGCTCGACGTCGGCGCAGGACCGCTGACGTTCCTCGGTCGCGTTCATCCGCGATGGAACCTCGAGATCACCGCAGTCGACGCGTTAGGCGCCCAGTACTCAGAACTGCTCGACGCCGCCGGACTCGTGCCCCCCGTGCGCACCCAGACCTGTGAGAGCGAACAGCTGACGAATCGGTTCTCGCCCGATTCGTTCGATCTCGTGGCGGCGCGCAACACGCTCGACCACTCGTACGACCCTGTGCGAGCCATTTCCGAGATGCTCGCGTGTGCCAAGCCTGGCGCGCCGGTCCTGCTCGTCCATCACGAAAAGACGGCCGAGAAAGAGAAATACCACGGGAT
>JANLTQ010000652.1:0-6934 GCA_031363005.1 Acidimicrobiia bacterium
CCGAGAAGATGTGCAGGCGTCGGCGCTTGGCGTCGTCGGCGCCGGTGACCTCACCCAGCATCGCGGCCGCGGTCGCTTCGTACAGCGCGACCTGTTCCGACGTCAGCATGCAGTCGTCCCGCACCACGATCCGCTCGGGCAGCTCGTCGACGATCCCCGGTTCGGACTTGGTCCGACGACACATGAACGCAGCGATGCGCGCGCGGAGGTGGTCGACGAGGTCGGCGTCGTCATCGCGATCGCCGGTGAGGCGGTACCGCTCCATGAACGCGGACCGGCTGCCGAGCAGGCCGGGATTGGCGAACGTCATGATGCTCCACAGTTCGCCGAGATCGTTCTCGACCGGTGTGCCGGTGGCGGCGATGTGATGACGCGCCGAGAGTGCTCGTGCTGCTTTGGCCGTCGCGGTCAACGGGTTCTTGATCGCCTGCGCCTCGTCCAGCACGACGCGATGCCAGGCGATGTCCGCCAAGCGTGCGTCGCGCCGGAGGAGGCCGTAGCTCGTGATCACGATGTCCGCGTCTTTCGCGGTCCGAACTGGGTCGCGCCGCAAACCGCCGTGATGCACCACGACCCGAAGGGCGGGCGTGAATCGTTCGGCTTCACGAAGCCAGTTCCCGACGACGGAGGTCGGCGCGACCACGAGCGTCGGTCCGGAGTGGTCGTGGGCGATGAGGGCAAGCAACATCGCGGTCTTTCCGAGGCCCATGTCGTCGGCGAGGATCCCGCCGAGTTCGTTGCGCTCGAGCCAGACCAGCCAATCGAGGCCGTCGTGCTGGTAGTGGCGGAGCGGCAGCTCCATCGCTTCCGGCAGGCCCACGTGCTCTGCGGTGGTCGGGTGCCAGGTACCGCCGAGCGCGCGTGCCAACCAGCTCGTCGGATCGATCTCGATTTCGAGCACAGTGTCTTCGTCGTCCGCGACTTCGGCCGCGACCTCGAGGACCTCCGCCGCGTCTACGTCACCCAGGCTTCGAAGGAAGCTCGCGATCCTCGCCCGTTCACCGTCGGCGAGCATTGTCCAGGTCCCGCCGATGGAGACGAGGTCGTGGTGGGACCGCACGATCGTGTCGAGCTCGGCCGCGCTGAGGGCGGCGCCGTCGATCTGGACTTCGCCGGTGAGCACGAGGCTCGAGATGTCGAGGCCCGCCGGTGTCCCTTGCACCTTCAGGGTCCGGCTGGTGGACCGACGCCGGCCCAGTCCGGCCGGCAGCATTACCAAGATCCCGGCGTCCGCGAGCCGGGGTGAGACGCGTTCGACGAGTTCGACGACCTCGCCGATGGTGAGTTCGGCCGGTCCCAACCGTTGGTCACGTAGCCGGTTCCACGCTCGCCCGGCCACGGGCCATTCCAGTGCCACGAGTCCGAGCACGTCGTCGACTGCGATGTCGAGCGCGGCGGCGGCATCGTCGAACGTGTCCTCGTCCTCGTCGTCGATGGCCGCCATCACCGTGGTCGAACGCCGGGCCTGGATGCAGGGAGTGAGCACGAATCCGTCGCCGTGGTCGTCCAACCGGAGGACGAGGCGCGCCCCGGCCACCCGGCGGACTCGAACGCGGTCGACCCAGTACGAGAAGGTCGGGGTCGGCGCCCGACCCTGCAACGGGTCGGGGAGCGGACCGATGGCGTCGGCGGCGAGCGAGTGCACCAGCACTGCGCCCAGCTCTTCGGCCTCCGCGTGGTGGTGGACTGCCGCTTCGGTCGCCGTCCGCAGGCGGGTCGACGATTCGCGGCCCGGGACCGCGATCCAACCACTCGCCATGTGCGGCGTCGGCCCCGGGAGCACGTCGCCGGCGAACACGACCCGCGCGGATTCCACGAAGAGTTCGAGCAGCGCACCGAAGGCGGGAGTCACGGGCCACCCGGTCTCCAAGATTGCTCGGAAGGCGTGGGTCTCCTCCACCGGTACCGTCCAGCGGCGCTCGAATCCCGTCGGGGCGACCCAGAACGAGCGGAACATGGGTCGGGCACGGGCACCGATGATGGGTGCGAGTTCTGGCGGCGGACGCCGCATCAGCTCGTCGGGTTCGGCGACGAGCCAGGTCTGCCCGCCGTCGAGACGCACGTCGAGGACGACGCGTTGGTCGGTGCTCAACCGAAGGTCGAGGGGGCGGAGCGGTTCACCGGCGCAGGTTAGTAAGGGTGGCGCGAACCGGGACCGACTCGGCCGCCCGCACCGGTGGGCGGGGGCCCTTCCCGGCTACCCGATCCGACCACGAGCGGGACGAGGCGCGGATCCGGGGCCGGCAAGATCGGCGCGATTGAGGTTGGCGCGGTCGGCCGCGAGTCGCCCACTCGACCAGCCGGCCGGGTCACGTGCGCCCCGACTTCGTTTGAAGGTCAGGTTCGAGAAGGCCGCGTCGACGGCGGCGCGCACGGCCGCATCTCGTGAAGCAAGGACGGGGACCAGTGAATATCCGGCTTCGTGTTCGGCTTCGGCCACGACGTGCGCGTTGATGGCCTCGAGCCGTTCGCCGATGCGATGCGCGTAGGCCATGAGGAACGAACTGCGAAACCCACGGCGGCTGGCATCGGGTGAACTGCGACTGGCGCCCTGCAACGCGGTCTGGGCCTGCACCAACAGTGACGTGAAGAGGAGCTCGGTCGCGGCGACGTCACCGGCGAACCCAATCACGGTCGAGAATGCGTACGACGGTTGGAACACGGTGCGTGCTCCGCAGTGTTCGGCGACGATCTGGCAGAGCATGACCTTGGCGTCGGCGTAGGGGTTGTCGATCGGGAGTCGGATGGTGACCGGAAGATCGGAGTTCGCGGCCCGGGCGGCGAGCATGGCGTGGTCGATCGAGTGACGCGCCATCAGTTCGTGCGCCTTGGCGGTAAAGGCCTCGGCCTCGGCCTCGAACTCGGTGGACTCGGCCTTCGCGAGGAGGGCACGGACTCGCTCGAGCATCGGGGAATCGAACGGAGTCGTCAGATCGATCACCGCGTCCCGCGGCGACATCCCCGGGGGTGGAATGAGGGCAGGGATCGGCTGGAGTCGACCGAGAATCGCGACGAGTTCGACGATCAGACCGACGTCGATCCCGGCGCGGGACTGGGCGGCGCGCACGATCCAATCCGGGTCGCCGGTGTGGGTCTCCATGAGTGTCTCGACCTGGCGTACCCAGCGCGGGTCGAGAGTTCGGGGGTCTCGCGCCAGGTGATCGTTGACGATCACGCTGGCTGCGAGCTTCGATCCGGTCTTGTTCGTGCGCCGGGCGAGTTCCCGGTGAAGTTCGCCGGGCTGCCAGCCGTTGCGCCAGGCGATGCAGGCGAGACGCAGCAGCACGCGTTGAGCGGCGGGTGCGACCTGGAGCGGGTCGAGGGCGCTGAGTTTGGCGCCGGCCGGGTGCTGCACCGTAGCGCCCGTCGCCGCGACGATGTCCCACAGTTCCTCGATCTCGGCCGGGGCCGGACGCCAACCCGGGTCCGGTTGCCACCGTCGTCGTGCCATCCGCGCACGATAGATCGAGGCTGTGACCACGGTCGGAGGTCCGTGAGTCGATGACCGGGTTTCATCGGCACCAACGCAATCGTTAGTCTCCGGTCGGGTTCAGGGAGGGGTACCGATGGCGGTGCGGTTGACCAGGCATGCAATCACCCAGACCGCGCTCGTGGCGGTGATTGGTCTGACCACGGTCGGTGCACCGGCGCTCGCTTTCCCTGCGGCCGCCACCGATGCGGCTCCGCACGAGGTCACGCGGGTCGGGGCCCAGGCCCGAGCGCTCGCAGACCTCTTCGGCCGTCGTCACGTACTTCGGGCGGCCGGTGCCTCGCGCGATCTGCGTGCCACCGTCGTCAACGGACCGGGGACCGTGACCGACGCCGACACGGTGGGTGACAGCGATCCTCGCGTCGACATCTCTGACATCGCCGCGGTCACCGCGGGCGGCCGGGTTCGGTTCGCGGCCACGTTGCCCACAACTCCTGATCCTCGGACCGATCCCGGTTGGCAGCAGGGCATCAGCTTTGCTGCGTGGGCGATCGACACCACCGGCGACAACCTGGAGGACTACGAGGTCGGCGTGTTCATGAGCGGGGCGCGTTCGACTGGCCTCGTGGTCTCGCCGGATGGACGCACGTACTTTTGCAACTCGAACACCGGCTACTCAGCCGCCAGACACACCTTTTCGGCGTCGGTTCCGCTGCGCTGTCTCGGGAACCCGACCCAGCTGAACTTTCAAGCCGGTGCCCGCTACGACACCACCCCGGCAGGGCCTACGCCGGTGCAGGTCGGAGATACCGCACCGGACTCCAGCGCACTGACGCTCCCCGTCACCTCCAGCGCTCCCATCGCAGCCGCCGGGTACTTCGTCGACGGATTCGGCCACCTGGCTTCATTCGGTCTCGCCAATCCCGAGGCTCCGAAACCGCGTGGAGGCCCGGTGTTCGGTTTCGACATCGCGCGCGGGATCGCGGCGACTCCGGACGGCGGTCATCTCTACGTCAATGACGGATTCGGTGGCATCCACGGCGTCGGGCTCGGCACGAATGCGTCCTCGGCTCAGATCGTCGGCGCGCCCTACTGGCCGGGCTGGGACATCGCTCGTGGGGTCGCGATCGCCGCGAACGGACGGAGCGGATACGAGGTCGACGGGTTGGGCGGCGTGCACCCGTTTGCGATCGGGACGGGGCGAACGGTGCCCGCCGCGGTGGGTGGGCCCTACTGGCCGACGTGGGACATCGTGCGCGGGATCGCGGTGCTGCCGAATGGGCGAGGCGGCTACGTCCTCGACGGCTTCGGCGGCCTGCATTGGTTCGGCATCGGCCGCAGTCGTCCGGCGCCGACCCTCGTCGGCGCGCCGTACTGGCCGGGTCAGGATCGGGCGCGCGGTGTCGTGATCCTGCCCGACGGCACCGGCGGATACGTCGTCGACGCCTTCGGAACGCTTTCTCCGTTCGGCATCGGTGGCCCGCCCCCAGCGGTGCCCACGGTCGCTCCCTTCGCGACGCGTGGTGTCGCAGTGGTCCCGACCACGCTCGGGCTTCCCGCCGCCGTCGTGCGACCGTTGGTGCCGCTGACCGGGCGAGTCGGTGATGTCGTCATCGATGGGTCGAACCAGTTTGCGTACGCCACGAACACCTCGAACGATCGGATCGAGGTGATTTCACTCGCGACGCACGCCGTCGCGGCCACCATCAATGTGGGCCCGACGCCGATCGGCATCGACTTCTCGCCCGACGGCACCCAGTTGTACGTCGCGAACTCGGGTGACAGCACGGTGTCGGTCGTCGACGTTGCGACCCGGGCCCAGCTCCGAACGATCACGATCCCGGCCGGAGCTTCCCGCGACCACCCCTACTGGGTCGCCGCCGGATCGGACGGCGGCCTCTTCGTCACCACCGCGTTCGGCGGTGGCGGGTCGAACGCCAAGATGGTGTGGGTCGACCCCGTCACCGACGCGGTGACCCCGATTGCGAGCACCACGGATCGCACGCACGTTGCGGCGAGTCGGGACCGGACCAAGATGTTGGTGGTGACGAACCAAACGGCCAGCGGCGACACGTTCTCCTTCGACGTTGCGACCCACACGCTGTCACCGGTGAAGAACCTGAACTCGTCAGTCGAATACGCCGCCATGAACAGCAACGGTTCGGTCGGTCTCGTGGGGGGTGTCTTCGTGCTCGATGCCGGCCTGACTGTGCTCGGCACCGTCAATGCCGGTTCGGGTGGCGTCGCGCTGAACGCGGCGGGAACGGTCGGGTACTCGGTGTCCGGCTCAGTCGTCCAGGTCGTGAACACCACGACCTTCGCAACGAGTCGGGTCATCTATCTGACCGACACGGCCGGCGACGGCCACGGCAACGACACGAACATCGCGTTGTCTCCGGACCAGAACACCCTTGCGGTGGCGACGGCTCACGGAGTGGCGATCGTCGGCGCCTGAGCCCGATGTCGAGTGCTGAGGACCGGCGCGAATAGGTCCAGGCGTCGTCGAACTACCGAACTGGCTTTCCGCTCATGTTCACTTCGTTCACGGGCCCTCTTGGCTCACCAGCTCGAGAGCGGCCGGGCCAGCTGGCGTGCGAGTCGGAACCGATCGTGCTCCGCGCTCATGCAGAAGCGGGGAATGGCGAAGGGGTCGGTCGCGCGCGTGACCCGTCCGAACGTGAACGTGAACGCGGCGCGATAGCCGGCGGCGGCGCTGGCCCGTTCACAGTCTTCGTCGTGGTGACCCGACGGATACGCGAGGAAATCGGTGGCCGCGCCCGTGAGGTCGTCGAGCGCGGCGCGCGACGCGCCGAGTTCGGCGGCTCGGACCGTGGGGTCGACATCGGGCAGTGACACATGGTGTTGGGTGTGTGATCCGAGACTGACCAGTCCGGTTCGGGTCAGCGCGACGAGTTCGTCGGCGGTGAGGGTGCGGGCCGCGCCGGGCCAGAACGGCGGATCGACCCCGAGCTCGTCCGTCACCACGAACACCGTTGACGGAACATTCAGCTCGACGAGGATCGGGATCGCGTGTTCGGCGACGCCGGCGAGCGCGTCGTCGAACGTCAACGCAACGAGACCGTCGAGGTCCCGGC
The DNA here is from genome assembly GCA_031363005.1 of Acidimicrobiia bacterium. Lineage (GTDB taxonomy): Bacteria > Actinomycetota > Acidimicrobiia > IMCC26256 > JAENVU01 > JAENVU01. Next base: position 6,526 of record JANLTQ010000652.1, read on the forward strand.
CCGAGAGCAGTCGATCGACAATCTCGGTCAGCGGCACGATGGACAGACCCCAATCGCGGATCCACTCGATCTGATCTCGGAACCGTTCGGGGGAGAGGTAGTAGTCGGTTCCGTTGGCGGGGTCGCGGCCGACGTCGTGGTAGCAGAGCACTGCGGCGCCGAGGCCCCGGACCGGGAGCCTGCGTCCGAGTCGGGCCGCGGCGGCCGAGGGAATCCCGCGGCCCTGGCGCGTCAGCGTGCCGAACGATGTCATGGCGGCCAGGTTAGGAGTCGCCTGCCGCCGCGTCGGTCAATCGGAACTGCGCAGCCCGGAGCCGCCAAGATCGCCGCCGTGATCTGGGTGTTGTTGCCGCCGTCGGAGGGAAAAACGCCCGGTGGCGACGGCACCGGTTGGCACCCGGACTCGGGC